>JAYVZR010000025.1:0-17948 GCA_043783135.1 Ferruginibacter sp.
TTTTTTATAAACTTTTCTGTCTGCAGCGTTGTCTGTGTAGACGAGGGATTGGGATAAGCATTAATTTCAATTTTTGAATACTGACTAGGATTAATCCCCGTAATGTTACAAGATAGGCTTTTCAAGTACCTATATAGGGGTTTCATTAGTATGTTTTGCATGAAAATTGCATCCGCCTCCGTATTGAAATTGACACACACGAAGACATCAATGTCTCTGAACCAGAATAAACCAGATAAATTATTGAGGGATCCACCATGTCCGCGTTGATTAGTATCCCATAATATATAGCCCAGGCCATAACCGAGAAAAGGATATACGGCTTTATCACTAAGTTGAATATTGCCAACTGGAGTGAACATCAAATTCATTGATTGAGCATTTATAATTTGGGTATCCAACAAAGCCTTTTGAAATTTAATGAGATCGCTGGTATTTGAAATAATATCACCGTCTCCTCTTACGCAACTAGCCGATATGTTAGTATAGTCACGCAGCGTGTTGCTTTTATCTTGTGCCCAGCATGTCATGTGGGCACCTTGTATAAAATCAAAAACAGGAACCAATGTGTTAGTTAGGCCAAGAGGGTTGATAATTTCATTTTCAATTACCTGTTTATAAGTTAGTCCGGTTGCTTGTTCTATTATTTGGCTCAACATAATATACCCTCCATTTGAATATTTAAAGATATTGCTATTAGGATGGTTAATTTGTGAAAGCCCCAAAACCATAAGTTGTTGCGGAGAACACTTCGTAGAATCTGTCAAAGAAATTGGAGTGCCAAAGTTACTTAGTCCGCTGGTATGTGCGAGCAATTTCCGTATGGTAATCTGACTCCGAAAATTGGGGATATTATTCATAATGTTGGCGGGTAGCCATTTGCCGATAGAATCGTCTAAAGACAAGATGTTTCGCTCAGCTAGTTTTAAAATTGCAGTCGCAACAAACATTTTACTAATACTTCCTATTCGAAATTTCGAATTAATTGTAGGCACCGTGTTAAGGGTTGTATCTGAAAATCCACTTGTACCATACCATTGCCAGTTATCACATCTGTTATATACGCTCATCACACTACCCAAATTCGTTGCCTTTTTCAGAATTTGTTGTATACTATCCTGCATATACTGAGGAGGAGCAATCTGTGCATCCAAGCGAGTATTTTGGAAAAAAAATAATACGAAAATTACCTTCAGAATATCAAGTTGTTTATATATTATTTTCATCATTCTACATTGCCTGTAACGGTTTAGAGTTTGAGCTGGACTTGGGTTTGAAATCTACGTCCTGTCCCACCCCACAAAGCTAGGTAAATATAGCAAAATCAGTATCGAATCTTATTTTACATTTGCAACAGACATAATTTCGTCGTACAACTTTTGACTCTCATGTGTCAATGCATCAAAATTAATTTCCAGTTGTGGCAACAGATCCACAAGAGTATTTATTTTTCCTTCGGTTTGAAAAAACTTATTTAACACCACTACTTTTTTGGCCTGTAAAATACAATAGCCGCTTTGAAAATTTCCTCTTTCATAGCGTATTACGTAGCCGCTTTCAGCGATTATTTTTTCAATTTTATCTAATGTAGTTTGTGTGTACTTCATTGCCATAAATAATAAGACGCCAGGCGCCAAAATTGGTACAGGCAAATTTACTATTGCCTGTTAGTTTCAACTTTTCTACTTATCCACAAAAGTTTATAAGTAATTACACGTTTCTTGTTTACTTATTTGTCATCCTTATTACCGGCACTATCATTTCTTCCAAACTTACACCGCCATGTTGAAACGTATTACGATAATAATTTACAAAATGATTGTAATTATTGGGGTAACAAAGAAATATATCGCCCTTTGCAAAAATAAAAGAGCTGTTAACATTGGGTACAGGTAACCCGGCTTCCCTGGGATCCCTGAACACCAATACATCCTTTGCATCATAATTTAAATTACGCCCATGTTTATAACGCAGGTTGGCTGTTGTTTGTTTATCGCCAATTACTTTTGCAGGCGTTTTTACCCTCACAGTTCCATGGTCGGTACCGACAATTACTGTAATATTTTTATCGGCTATTTTTTTTAATGCCTGGTGCAAAGGTGAATGTTCAAACCAGCTTGCGGTGATACTTCTGTAACTGGTTTCATCGCCTGCCAATTCTTTTAGTACCTCCATTTCTGTACGGGCATGGCTCATCATATCAATAAAATTATACACAATAATATTGATGTCGTTTTGCAGCATATTATGTATGTTCTCTACAAGTTTTTGTCCGTCGTGGTTATTGGTAATTTTAGTGTATGTATATTTTATATCTGTTTTACCCAACCGCTTTAACTGTGCCTTAAAAAAATCTTCTTCAAACATATTTTTCCCACCCTCCTCATCATCATTTTTCCATTGGGCATTAAATTGCTTTTCAATATCAACAGGCAGCATGCCTGCAAAAATAGCATTGCGGGCATATTGGGTCGCTGTAGGCAGTATAGAATAAAATGTTTCTTCTTCGTGTATGCGAAAACTGTCTGCAAAAATTGGCTGAATGGTTTTCCATTGGTCAAAGCGCAAATTATCAATCAAAACAAAAAATAAAGGTTTGCCTTTTTCAAGATGAGGCAGTACTTTAAACTTCATCAAATTATGGCTCATGATGGGGGCATCATCTGTTTTAGGTTTGACCCACGATGCATAGTTTCGTGAAATAAATTTAAAAAATTCGGTATTGGCCTCTGCCTTTTGCGATTGAAAAACTTCCTGCAATTCCGGGCTGTCACTTTTTTTCATCTCCAGTTCCCAATACACCAGTTTTTTATAAATTTCCATCCAGCCGTTATAATCAGGATTGTTATTGAGGGCCATAAATAAACTGCGGAATTCCTGTTGGTAAGCTGAGGTTGTTTTTTCTGCCACCAGCCTTTTATTGTCTATCAGTTTTTTTAAGCTAAGCCATACCTGATTGGGGTTTACAGGCTTTATCAGGTAATCGCTTATCTGGCTGCCAATGGCTTCATCCATTAAATTTTCTGCTTCATTTTTGGTGATAAGCACCACGGGTAAATTACTATTGATTTCTTTAATTTGCTGAAGGGTTTGCAGGCCCGTGATACCCGGCATCGACTCGTCCAGCAACACCACATCCACGATATTTTCTTTTACATATTCTACCGCATCAAACCCATTGGTTTTGGTGTTTACATTGTACCCTTTATTTTCTAAAAACATTATCTGCGAGGTAAGGCTTTCAATTTCGTCATCTACCCAAAGTATTTTTGCTACGCTCATAATTAATTTTTGTTTGTTGTTTACCGGTAAAATAAATATATGTTAAGGAAATGCTATCAATTATTAAACCCGGTAAAATCTGTAATGTATAAATTATCTATATGCAGCAACAATAATTAAACAAATAAGGTGTGAAAGCAAATATAATGGTTTCAAATTTCAGATTTGTAGCTTTGCACTGCACTAAAATAAGTTTAACAAAATACTATTAACCAGTAAATGAATGCAGCTTAAAAAAATAATCAACGATCCGGTATATGGCTTTATCAATATTGATGATGAACTCATCTTTGCCATTATTGCCCATCCTTATTACCAGCGGTTGCGGCGCATCAATCAAATGGCAATGGCAAACCTGGTATATCCCGGGGCCGTTCATACAAGGCTGCATCATTCGTTAGGCGCTTACCATTTAATGTGCAATGCATTGGCAGAATTAAAAAATAAAGGTATCGGCATTAGCAAGGAAGAAGAGCAAGGCGCAAAAGTGGCCATATTATTACATGATATCGGCCATGGCCCTTTTAGCCATGCGTTGGAAAATGTATTGATAGAAGGAATGCACCATGAAGCAATTTCTTTATTGCTCATGGAAGACCTTAATAAACAATTTAATGGCAAACTTCAACTGGCACTGGATATTTTCACTGATGTTTATCCAAAAAAATTTTTACACCAGCTTATCAGCGGACAACTGGATGTAGACAGGATGGATTATTTAACAAGGGATTGTTATTTCAGCGGGGTAAGTGAAGGAGTTATAGGTTACGACCGCATTATAAAAATGCTTACCGTACACGAAGGCGAATTAATGGTAGAGGAAAAAGCCATTTATTCTATCGAAAAATTTTTATTGGCCCGCCGCCTGATGTACTGGCAAGTGTACCTACACAAAACAGTATTGTGTGCAGAACAAATGCTGGTACGCATTATTAAAAGAGCCAAATACATAAATGCCTTTACAAAAACACCCCTAAATAAACTCATTAATAATCCCGATGATAAAATTACAATAAAAGAGTTTTGCCTATTAGATGATTATGATGTAGTTGCTGCAATAAAAGAATGGTGTACCTGCCCAGATAAAGTGCTGAACGTGTTATGTAATGGAATTATAAACCGGAGGTTATTAAAAATAAAATATTTTGGCGAACCTGTAGATGAAGCACTGGTAGCCAATAAAAAGGCAGGAGCAATGCAGCAACTTAATATTAACGAAGCAGATGCAGGCTGGCTGATATTTACAGGCGAAGCAGTCAGTAACACCTATAATTTTGAAGACGAACATATTCATATTTTGTTTAAAGACGGCACTGTAAAAGATATTTCGGAAGTAGATAATGCACTCATTAATCAAAACATGAAGAGCAAGGTTAAAAAATATTACATTTGTTATTCAGGATAGCCCCCGCTTTTAGCATTACCTCGTGCAATACTAAAAGTTAGCTATTAAGCTTAAAGCCGATAAAATATGCAATTTTCCGCTGCACAAATAGCCATGATGATCAATGGCAAAATTGAAGGTAATGCTGATATATCTGTAGCTTCTTTTGGTAAAATAGAAGAGGCTGTTGCAGACCAGTTGGCTTTTTTGGCCAATCCTAAATACGAAGAATATTTATATAACACACAAGCTTCTATCATTATCATTAATGATACACAGGAATTAAAACAACCTATTTCAGCAACACTCATCCGTGTACCGGATGCCTATACAGCTTTTGCAACCTTACTGGATAAATACCAGCAAATACAGAACCAGCAGCTTTTCGGCATACAGCAACCTGCATATATCGATGCAACAGCCAAAATTGGCGAGCAGGTATTTATTGGTGCCTTTGCCTACATTGGCGAAAATGCCATCATTGCCAACGGAGCAAAAATTTTTTCTGGTGCCTATATTGGCAATGATGTGATTGTAGGAGAAAATACTATTATTTATCCCGGGGTAAAAATTTATCACCATTGTATTATTGGTAAAAATGTAGTGATCCATGCAGGCACTGTAATTGGTGGCGATGGCTTTGGTTTTGCGCCACAGGCAGATGGATCTTTTAAAAAAGTACCACAGATAGGCAATGTAATTATTGAAGACAATGTTGAGATTGGCTCTAATACAACAATTGACAGGGCCACTATGGGTAGTACTTTAATTAAAGAAGGGGCTAAACTTGATAACCTTTTACAAATTGCACATAATGTTGAAATAGGAAATAATTCTGTAATTGCTGCACAGGCAGGCATTAGCGGCAGCACAAAAATTGGCAGCAATGTGTTGATTGGCGGACAGGTAGGTATCGTAGGGCACCTGCAGATTGCCGATGGCAGTAAAATAAATGCACAAAGCGGCGTTAGTAAATCTATTAAAAAACCCAACACAGTAGTAACCGGATCGCCTGCTTTCGATTATACAGCAACCTTACGAAGCCAGGCAATGGTAAGAAGTTTGCCGGAGATGGAAAAAAGAATACAGGAGCTGGAAAAATTAGTAAAAACCTTGTTAATATCAAAAGAGTAAGCTATTTGCCTGAAACACTATTAAAATACTGCATTCCTGATTTTTATAATATTAATAGTACCCGTTTATACACCACATACTGTTGCCAAAAAATAAAATATCTTTGCCCGCTATTATAAAACAATAAGTATGGATGCAAATTTTAACCCCGATAAACAACATACGCTTTTATCTGCTATCAGTATTTCGGGTACCGGTTTACACACAGGTGTAACAGTTGATATGACACTTAAACCCGCCAATGCAGGTTTTGGTTTTCAGTTTCAACGTATTGATCTTCCCGGTATGCCCATTATAAAGGCAGACTGCGATTTAGTTACAGATACTTCAAGAGGTACTACACTTGAAACAGGTAATGCAAAAGTAAGTACCGTTGAACATATATTGGCGGCTCTTGTAGGTATGGGTATAGACAATTGCCTTATTGAAATAAACGGCCCCGAAATACCTATAATTGATGGCAGCAGTGAGCCATTTGTAGAAATAATAAACGACGCTGGTATTACAGAACAGGAAGCCGCTAAAGCCTGGTACACTATTGATACCAATATTTCTTATTACGATGAAATTAAAAGGGTAGAAATTACTGCGCTTCCTGCCACTGATTACAAAATAACCACTTTAATAGATTTTAATTCGCCGGTGCTGGGCACACAGTATGCCAGCTTAAAAACAATGCAGGAATTTAAATCTCAAATTGCGCCCTGCCGTACTTTTTGCTTTTTACACGAATTGGAAGCATTACTGGATAACAATCTTATAAAGGGGGGTGACATTAACAATGCCATTGTAGTAGTAGATAAACCTGTAACCAAAGAAGAGATGAACCGATTGGCAAAAGCATTTGGCAGGGATAAGGTAGAAGTAAAAAGTGAAGGCTATCTTAATAACCTTGAGCTTCGTTTTCCTAATGAGCCTGCAAGGCATAAATTATTAGATGTAGTAGGCGACCTGGCGTTGATTGGCTATCCCATAAAGGGACATATCATTGCCAACAGGCCCGGGCATAGCAGTAATGTAGAATTTGCAAAAATCATAAAAAAGTATATCAAAAAAAATAAGCATACCAAGGATATCCCTATTTATGATCCTAACCAGCCACCGGTTTATTCGCTGCAGCAAATAGAAAAAACCCTGCCGCACCGTTTTCCGTTTTTATTTGTTGATAAAATAATTGAACTCTCGGATAAACAAATTGTAGGTATTAAAAATGTTACTTTCAATGAGTTTTTCTTCCAGGGGCATTTTCCAGGAAACCCTGTAATGCCGGGTGTTTTACAGGTAGAAGCACTGGCACAAACAGGAGGCATACTTTGTATTAATGCCATGCCCGAAGGAGAGTATGATACCTATTTTATAAAAATAGAAAACTGTAAATTCAAGCATAAAGTTGTTCCCGGCGATACGATGATTTTAAAAATGGAACTGATAGAACCCATACGTCGTGGTATTTGTACCATGAGGGGCAGTGTTTTTGTTGGCAGTAAACTTTGTACAGAAGGTGATTTTACGGCCCAGCTGGTTAAAAGAACTTAGAAGCTGTTCAAAAATGATTTCCCGGATTTTGTATTTGATGTTTTAGCCTGCAGATTTCGGGGATATACGCAGATTGGCAAGCAAAGCAATGTATTTAATCTGCGTTTATTTGCGCAATCTGCGGGAACATCATTAATTAAATAACAATTTTAAACAGTTTCTTAGCAATATGCTAATTATATATTAAAATAATTTATTAAAATATTTGAAGTTATAGTAATCTTTATTTTTAACAAACTGGCATATTAACACATCAACTAATCAGCAAATAAAAAATGATCCATCCGCACACATACATACATCCCAATGCAAAATTGGCTACCAATGTCAAGATTGATCCCTTCAGTGTAATTCATCCTAATGTAGAAATTGGAGAAGGCACCTGGATAGGCAGCAATGTAACCATTATGGAAGGGGCAAGGATTGGTAAGAACTGCCGTATTTTTCCCGGTGCTGTTATTGCTGCCATTCCACAGGATCTTAAATTTGAAGGGGAAATGACCACAGTTGAAATTGGCGACAATACTACTATCCGTGAGTTTGTAACTGTTAACCGTGGCAGTAAAGACCGCTGGACAACCAAGGTGGGCAACAATTGCCTTATAATGGCTTATAGCCATATTGCGCATGATTGCATTGTTGGCAATAACTGCATTATGAGTAACAGCACGCAAATGGCAGGCCATGTAACCATGGGAGACAATTCTATTTTAGCAGGTATGTGTGCCATTCACCAGTTTGTGCAAATCGGCCAACATGCATTTATTAGTGGCGGATCGTTGGTTAGTAAAGATGTGCCTCCCTATATTAAAGCTGGCCGTACGCCACTTAGTTATGCCGGGGTTAATTCTGTAGGTTTAAAACGCAAGGGATTTTCTATAGACCGCATAAATAAGATCCTTGATATTTACCGCATTATCTACAACAAAGCTATGAACACTTCCCAGGCGCTTAATTTTATTGAAGAAGAATTACCTGCTACAGATGAAAGAGATGAAATTGTAACTTTTATAAGAGAAAGCGGAAGAGGTATAATTAAACGCTTTACAAAAGGCAGCCAGGATGATGAGTAAAGATAAATTGGGCAGCCAAAAATAAATATTTCTTACTCTATACATTTGATGCGGCTAAAACCAAAAGCAGTCCTTATCTTTTAATATTTTAGCAAGTTAGCTCAGCCTTTAAACTATGCAGATAACCTTAGACAATGTTGGCAAAAGATTTAACCGTGAGTGGATATTCAGGCATTTTAATTATACGTTTGTTGCTGATAAAAAATATGCCATTACTGGTGTAAATGGTTCGGGCAAATCTACTTTACTACAAATAATTGCAGGCTCAATTTCGCATAATGAAGGAAAGATTGGTTTTACAGTTCCGCAAAAGCCCATAGAAGATGAAAATTGTTTTAAATATATTTCAATAGCGGCTCCTTATTTGGAATTGATAGAAGAAATGACCGCAATTGAATTTTTGAATTTTCATAAACAGTTTAAATTGCTCACATTGGGCAATGATGAAATACTGCAAATTGCAGGATTGAAAAAAGCTGCTGATAAACAAATAAGGTATTATAGCAGCGGTATGAAACAGCGATTAAAACTTGCCCAGGCCTTTTTTTGCAGTGCACCTGTTTTGTTATTAGATGAGCCCACTACCAATTTAGATGAAGAAGGAATTGCCTTATACCGTCATCTTATTGACAATTATACCAAAGAAAAACTGGTAATTATCAGCAGTAATGATAAACAGGAGTATGAGTTTTGTGAAACAATAATTGCTATCGGAGATTATAAATAATTCGCCTCATCATTTACCGTCTGCTGGCTATCAGCAAATTTAAATCTGTATATTTTAAGTCAAATCTTTCGCTTAAATAAAAATTGGTAAGGCTGCCCTTAAACATATAGATGCCGCTGCGGATATTTATTTTATACCACACTACATTTTCAATACCGCCATCATCTGCTGTTTCCAGCAACAGGGGCATTAATACATTGCTGATGGCCTGTGATGCTGTGCGGGCAAAGCCACTGGGGATGTTTGGAACGCAATAATGTATCACATCATATTTTCTAAATACCGGCTTTTCAAGTGTAGTAACCTCGCTGGTTTCAAAACAACCACCCCTGTCGATACTTACATCAACAATTACAGTACCCGGCCGCATATTAGTTACCATTTCTTCAGTTACTATGATGGGCGTTCTGCCACCAGTACTGCTTAAGGCACCTACTGCCACATCACAGGTTTTTAATTGCTTGGCCAAAATCTGTGGTTCAATAACAGAGGTCCATAAACGCCCCCCGATATTATTCTGCAATCGCTTTAACCTGTAAATACTGTTATCAAAAATCTTTACGCTGGCACCCATTGCAAGCGCAGTTCTTGCTGCATATTCGCCCACAATACCTGCGCCAATTATCACCACTTTTGTTGGAGGGATACCACTGATACCGCCTACCAGCACGCCCTTTCCATCATTGGCATTATTTAAATATTGCCCGGCAATCAGCATAACTGCGCTACCTGCAATTTCACTCATACTGCGTACAATCGGGTTATGTCCGCTGTCATCTTTTAAATTTTCAAAACTCAGCGCAGTAATTTTTTTATCCATCATCTTCTGCAATATTTCCCGCTTCATTACTGCTAAATGTATGGGAGAAATAATGTATTGTTTATACTTTAAAAGCTCGCATTCGCTCTCACTCACTGGTGCACTTTTTACCAATATATCACATTCAAATACTTCTTTTTTGCTATGTGCAATTTTGGCACCTGCATCACTATAATCCTTATCGCTGTAGCTGGCACCTTCGCCCGCTTTTGTTTCTATTACCACCCTATGTCCGTTGGCTACCATTACCCCTACAGCTTCTGGTGTCAGGGCAATACGGTTTTCGCTAAAAGAAGTTTCTTTGGGAATCCCAATAAATAATTCTTTGCCCTTTGGTTTTATATCAAGTGTTTCTTCAAGTGTTTCATAACTAAAAGAAGGAGATACAAATGGTTTTGATGTTGCCATAATTATTACGGGTTGAAGCGTACAAATTACAAATTAATTTTCAGCTTTCTTGTATTCATATCAATTACAGTAATTGAAACCTGTACTGTATTATCCGGAAAAATACCTGGTGCTTTTTGAGGCCATTCTACAAAACACCAGTCACCGGAGTATAAGCAATCTTCTACACCGGCCTGTATGGCTTCTTCCTCATCTTTTAAACGATAGAGATCAATATGGTAAATAATCTGCCCTTTTGTAGTTGCATAATGATTGATGATAGAAAATGTAGGGCTGGCAATATTATCTTTTACCCCTGCCGCTTCACAAACGGAGTGAATAAAAGTTGTTTTGCCTGCTCCCATTTCTCCTAGTATAGCAAATACACTGTAACCAGCCGTGGCTTCTATAAATTTTTTGGCCGTTTCTTGTATTTCATCCAGCGTAAAATTTAACTCCATGTTGCAAAGATATTTTCCTTCATTAGTAATTATGTACAAACAGCAAAGAATAATTTTGCATAATGGAAAAAGTAGAATGGAAAGTAGATGGAATGGACTGTACCAATTGTGCCCTCACTATCTCTAAATACCTCGATAAACAAGGATTAAAAAATATCAAAGTAAATTTTATTGGAGGGGATGTAAGTTTTGATTTAAACGAAAACAAAAATAAAGAACTGTTAGCCAAAGGAATCGCCAGCCTCGGATATACCGTTGTTAACGAATCGCATGCAGCCAATAGCAAACCAGGGTTTACATTTTTTACCAACCACTTACAAAGATTTATTTTTTGTTTGCCCTTTACAGCAATATTAATGTTACACATGTTGCCATGGCATATTCATTTTTTAATGAACCCATGGATACAACTGGTTATTTGTTTACCTGTATACATGGTGGGCATGAGTTATTTTGGTGTAAGTGCTGTTAAAAGTTTACGAAGCGGCATCCCCAATATGAATGTATTGATTGCCATTGGTGCAACTGCTGCATTTGTGTATAGCCTTATTGGTACGATTGGAAATTTTGGAATGGATTATGTATTTTATGAAACTGCAGCAACCATCATCACACTTGTATTTTTGGGCGAATGGGTAGAACACAAATCTGTACAGACTACCCAAAAAGAATTAAATAAACTGGCTGCACAGCAAAAGGTAATGGCCAATATGATTGCTTTCGATGATGAACATAAAGAAAATATTTTTCCGGTAGAAAATACACAACTGCGTGTAGGCGACCTTATTTTAATAAAAGCTGGCGAACAGGTTCCGATGGATTGCAAAATTTTATGGGGTGATGTATATGTAAATGAAGCATTATTAACCGGTGAAAGCAGCCCTGTACAAAAACAAAAAAAAGATACACTTATTGGAGGAAGCCTTATAACAGACGGCACTGTAAAAACACAGATAACGGCTGTAGGAAAGGATACGGTGTTAAGTAATATATTAAATCTGGTTAAGCAGGCACAGGGTGAAAAACCACCTATCCAACAATTGGCAGATAAAATAAGTGCTGTGTTTGTACCAGTGGTACTGGGTATTTCTGTACTAACTTTTTTAATAAATTATTTTGCTTTTGATATTGATGCAACCAGCGCTTTAATGAGAAGTATTGCTGTGTTAGTAATAAGCTGCCCTTGTGCCATGGGGCTTGCAACACCTGCTGCTATTGCAGTTGGGCTTGGAAGGGCCGCAAAAAATGGCATTCTTTTTCGCAATGCAAAAAGCCTTGAATTATTTAAAGACATTAAAACTGTTGTATTTGACAAAACCGGCACACTTACAAAAGGGCAATTTACCATCAACGGTTTTCAATCAAACAGTTTATCCGGAGATGAATTTAAACGAATTGTTTTTTCACTCGAAAAATATTCAAATCATCCTATTGCAAAAGTTATTACCAATGATTGGAAAATAAATAATGCCGTTGCCTGGAAAAAAATTGAAGAAATAAAAGGTGTTGGAATGAGAGGTGAAGATAGAGAAGGAAATATATACCAGTTAGGTATCAATAACCCTGATGCTGCAAACAACAATCAAAATACACACACCGCTTACCTGATAAAAAACAATATTGAAATTGGCTGGATAGATATGGATGATGAGATAAGGGAAGAATCAAAAAAAGTAATCAGTTACCTGCACTCAAAAAATATTAAAACAATTTTATTAAGTGGCGATAGTTGGGAAAGATGTAAAAATGTTGCAAATGAAACAGGTATAAAAGAAGTAATAGCCCAAAAAAAGCCAGCGGAAAAATTAAAGGTTATTGAGCAATTAACCAACGCAAATGCCACTGCAATGGTGGGCGATGGTATTAATGATGCGCCTGCATTGGCCAAAGCCACTATCGGTATATCCATGAGTGATGCATCACAATTAGCCATGCAAACTGCACAGGTTGTATTGATGAATAAAGGCATTCAACACCTGCCGCTGGCACTTGGTTTAGGGAAACATACTTTTTTGACTATCAAACAAAATCTTTTTTGGGCCTTTATTTATAATATTGTGGCCATCCCCATTGCCGCAATGGGTTTATTACACCCCGGGGTAGCCGCATTGGCAATGGGTTTTAGCGATGTGGTTCTGGCTATTAATTCCATTAAGCTTAATTACAAGAAAGTGGTTTAATTTCAAGCTATAATTATTTTCTTTTGACATTACACGAAATATTAAAACAATACTGGGGCTACGATAGTTTTCGTCCGTTGCAGGAAGAAATTATTAATACTGTATTGCAGGGAAAAGATGTATTGGCATTATTGCCAACCGGTGGTGGTAAATCTATCTGTTTCCAGGTGCCTGCGTTAGCAAAAGAGGGTATATGCCTGGTGATAAGCCCGTTGATTGCACTAATGAAAGACCAGGTACAGAATTTAAAAAATAAGGGTATACCTGCATTATCTATTTATACAGGCATGAGTTTTTTGGAAGTAAAAAAAACCTTGCAGAATGCAGCCCATGGCAATTATAAGTTTTTGTATGTTTCACCCGAAAGACTGGAAACAAATTTATTTTTAGAGTACCTGCCTATAATAAATATTAGCCTTATTGCTGTAGATGAAGCACATTGTATTTCTCAATGGGGATACGATTTCAGACCACCTTATCTGCGCATTGCCCAACTGCGTGAACAATTGCCCAATACCCCTCTATTGGCTTTAACCGCTTCAGCTACTTCAAAAGTGCAGGATGATATTTGTGAAAAATTAGTTTTTTCAAAAACACATCACCGTTTTCAGCAATCTTTTGAAAGGGCCAATCTTTCTTACAGCATTTTTAATGTGGCCAGCAAACAAAATAAATTATTGGAAATACTAAATAATGTAAAAGGGAGTGCCATTATTTATTGTAAAAGCCGAAGGCATACAAAAGACATTGCCGATATGTTGCTGCTCAATAATATCAATGCCATTTATTACCATGCCGGTCTAGGCAATGATGAAAGAAACAAGCGCCAGGAAAGCTGGATAAATAATAATACCCGTGTAATTGCCTGTACCAATGCTTTTGGCATGGGTATAGATAAACCAAATGTAAGAGTAGTGGTACATTATGATGTACCCGATTGCCTTGAAAATTATTACCAGGAAGCCGGCCGTGCGGGCCGTGATGGTAAAAGAGCATACGCAGTTTTATTGTATAACAGCAGGGAACTGACCGACCTTTTATTACAGCCTGATATCCGCTTTCCGGATAAAGATGAAATAAAAAAAGTGTATAGTGCAGTAATGAATTACCTGCAAATTGCTGCCGGCAGTGGCGAAGGCAGCAATTTTGATTTTGATTTAGCTGCCTTTGCTGCTGCTTTTAAAATAAATATTTTAACGGCTACTTATGTAATTAAAACATTGGAACAGGAGGATGTGCTTAGCTTTAATGAAGTTTTTTTTAAACCTTCTACGCTTGTATTTACCTGCGATAAAAATCAACTAATCGCTTTTGAACAACAGTATCCGCAGTTGAAACCAATCATAAAAGGTTTGCTTCGTTCTTATGAAGGTATTTTTGATTTTCCGGCAGCAATTAATGAAGGTGAACTGGCAAAATTTATACAAAAAAAATTGCCTGATATACAAAAAGAATTGACCCGGCTTTATCAGTTAGGATTGATTGATTATTCGCCACGAAAAGATAAACCACAAATAACATTGTTACAAAACAGGATGTATGCAGATAGCTTTGTTATAAACTTAACTGATTATTTAAAACGAAAAAAAAACTTCAAAAATCGTATTGAATCAATTATAAGTTACACGAAAGAGACAGTTATATGCAGGAGCCGAATGATTGCAGAATATTTTAATGATACTGGTTTAAAAGCATGTGGTATTTGTGATAACTGTATCAACCAGGCTAATTTGGTTATAAGTACACAAGAGTTTGAAATGATTGCGGGCAAAATTTTTGAGCAGATTGATAAGCAATCAATAATGCCTAAAGAACTAATGAAAAAATTAACAGGCATAAATAAAAATAAATTCTGGAAAGTAACAGATTACCTGCTTTCAGAAAAAAAGATAATCATTAAAAAAGAAGGGCAGATAGAAAAAAAATAATCATAGCTTTCAATCAGGATTTCTAATTGAGGATGCATAAAAATAAAAAAAGGGACCAAGATAGAAATCTAGTCCCGCTTTAAAATCCAATATCCTATGAAAAACCGTAGCGAAGATAAGAGGTAATACATTACCATACAAGCTTTTTTAAAACTATTTTATTATTATTTAAGGAAAATATAAGTGTCTAAATAACATTTAATAAAAACTTAAGTATCTTATAATCAGTTATTTAAGATAATTTTTGGAGGAATTTAGCCGTAGTGATTTATCAAGAAAAATAAGTCAAAATAAAATACAGAATTAGAGGAAATTCTTTCAGAAAGATTAAGATTTCATATCAGGGCATAAGAATAAAGTAACTTAAGGGAAGTCCAGTTAAAGTCGACTTAAAAAATTAATTATTACAAATAGATACAATAAAGTTATTAAAACCAGCTTTTAGTTTTTTTGGTAGTTCTGCCACCCAGGCCCAATGCCCCTAACAGAGACCGAACAATTGTATTGCCCGCAGTTCGTGCTATACTTTTTACAACTGAACTATTAACTACTTTTTCAAGGGTAGATTCTTCTTCCTTTACCGCTTTGCCTTTGGTTTCTGGTGGTGCTTTTTCGGCAGCTTCCTGCAATTTGGCCGTTAAAATTTCATAGGCACTTTCACTATCAATTGACTGGTTATATTTGGCAGCCAGTTTTGATTTACCGACAATATTGTCAATTTCTGCATCGGTCAAAATATCCATCCTGCTGCGGGGTGAGCACAGCATCACATGGGCCAATGGCGTAGGTATACCTTTTTCATTCAACATAGTAACCAGTGCTTCACCAATACCCAACTGTGTAATAAGGTCATCGGTTTTATAAAAATTTGTTTCCGGATAGTTCTCTGCAGTCTGCTTAATCACTTTTCTATCTGCTGCAGTAAATGCCCTTAATGCATGTTGTACTTTTAAACCTAATTGAGCCAATACACTCGCAGGCACGTCCATGGGGTTTTGTGTACAAAAGAAAATACCAACGCCTTTTGAACGTATCAGTTTAACGATGGTTTCAATCTGTTGTAACAAGGCTTGGCTGGCTTCCTGAAAAATAAGGTGCGCCTCATCTATAAACAATACCAGTTTTGGTTTTTCCAGATCCCCTTCTTCAGGGCATGTAGCATATAGTTCAGCCAGCATTTGCAGCATAAACGTAGAAAATAATTTTGGCTTGTCCTGCAAATCGGTTACTCTTAATACATTAATAACACCGCGTCCTTTATCATCTATCCGCATCAGGTCATCTACTTCAAAACTTTTTTCTCCAAAAAAAACATCGGCGCCCTGTTGCTGAAGCTCAATCACTTTACGCAAAATGGTACCTGTACTTGTAGTTGAAATTTTACCATAAGTTTTTTCAATTTCAGCCTTGCCCTCATCACCTATATATTGCAATACTTTAATAAAATCTTTAAGGTCTAACAAAGGAAGTTTTGAATCATCGCAGTATTTAAACATCATAGCAACTACCCCGCCCTGTGTATCATTTAAACCTAAAATCTTGGTTAATAAAACCGGGCCAAACTCACTAACAGTGGCCTTTAACTTAACCCCTTTCTGGTTGCTTAAGGTCATTAATTCTGCTGTAAACTGTTCCGGCTTATACTCCATATTTATTTTCTGATACCTCTCGGTTACTTTGTCGTTTATTGATCCAATGGCTGCAATACCACTCAAATCGCCTTTTATATCCATCAGCAAAACCGGTACACTGGCATCGCTTAAAAACTCAGTGATCATTTGAAGGGTTTTTGTTTTACCCGTTCCGGTGGCGCCGGCAATAAGTCCATGGCGGTTCATTGTTTTTAAAGGGAGATAAATACCTGCACCTGCAACCACTTCTCCATCCAAAATAGCTGCTCCTATTTTTACACTTTCGCCTTTAAAAGTGTAGCCGTCTTTTATTGCCTGTATAAATTCATCTTTTTTTGCCATGGTTAATTTTTCAGGAAAGGTACAAATGCAGTTGCAAAAATTGATACTTTTTTTAGCAGGTGCTTATCTATCAAATGTTTTTACTTCAAAATATATAATAGTGTATCTTTCACCGTTATTAATTATTTATAAACTGGTGCAAACCATCTCAATATCATCATACATTTGGCGTTTAATAAAGCAATATGAAAAAAGCAATATTTTATCTTTCGCTGGCTGCAGCCAGCTTTTCTGCAACAGCTCAAAAAGTAGCCTATACCGAATATAATTTAAAGAACGGGCTGCATGTTATTTTACACCAGGATAAAACGGCCCCAGTAGTGGCTGTAACAGTAATGTATCATGTAGGCAGTAAAGATGACCCGGCAAACAGAACAGGTTTTGCTCATTTTTTTGAACACCTGCTTTTTGAAGGCAGCGATAATATAAAGCATGGCGAGTTTGATAAAATTGTAAGTGGCGGTGGTGGGCAAAGCAATGCAAATACTACCCAGGACCGGACTTTTTATTATGAAATATTTCCAAGCAACCAATTGGCTACGGGTATATGGTTACAAAGTGAACAAATGCTGCACCCGGTGATAAATGAAACAGGTGTGAAAACACAGAATGAAGTGGTTAAGGAAGAAAAAAGAATGCGGATAGATAACCAGCCTTATGGTAATTTGGTGAGCAATGTAATGAAAACTTTATTTACCAAACATCCTTATCAATATGCCCCTATTGGTAGTATGGCAGATCTGGATGCAGCTACCTTAGACGAATTTAAAGCTTTTAATAAAAAGTATTATACCCCGGGGAATGCCGTATTAACAATTGCAGGTGATATTGATATAGCAAAAACAAAAACACTGGTAGAAGATTATTTTGCCGACATTCCGGCGGGAGTGGATATTAAAAGAAGCTTTATTAAAGAAGACCCGATTACAAAAGAAATCATTGATACTGCTTACGACAGCAATATCCAGGTACCGGCTATTTTAGAAGCATACAGGGTTCCGGGTAAAACAAGTAAAGAATCGAAAGCGTTGGAAATGGCCAGCGCAGTATTAAGCCAGGGTAA
>JAYVZR010000026.1:0-7075 GCA_043783135.1 Ferruginibacter sp.
AAATTTATCATTTCAATAGTTGTATTATTTATTACAACACAAAGTATCTATGCTCAAAATACTTTATCAGGAAAAATAACCGATAAAGACAGCAAACAACCGTTGCCCTATACCACAATTTCAATTGCCGATTTGCACACGTCTGTAATCACAGATTCTTTAGGTAATTATAGTTTTACAAAAATTCCTGCTGCTGGTTACGAAATTCAAATTAGTGCCGTAGGATACAAAACCTTTTCTAAAATAATTTCAATTAAAGGTGTATCTAATATAAACTTTGAATTAGACAAAAGCACCACCGAATTAGCAGACATTGTAGTTACAGGTTCATCTAAAGCAACACAAATAAAAAAATCGCCTTTACCTATTCTTACCGTTAGCAAAGAATATCTAACCACCAATTTAGCTACCAATGTAATAGATGGTATTGCAAAAGTTCCAGGAGTTAGTGCAGTTACAACGGGGCCAAATGTTTCAAAACCATTTATTCGTGGTTTGGGCTTCAATCGCATTTTAACGCTCTATGATGGAATGAGGCAGGAGGGGCAACAATGGGGCGATGAACACGGAATAGAAATGGATAATTATGCCATTGACAGAATAGAAATAATTAAAGGACCAGCCAGTTTAATGTATGGTTCAGATGCTTTAGCAGGTGTTATAAATCTTATACCCAGCCAACCTGCAAACACTAATAAAATTTCAGGTGCAGTAAACACAGAATACCAAACCAATAATGGGATGTTTGGCGGTTCGGCATTTTTAACAGGCGATAAAAATGGTTTTGAATACGGTGGCAGATTTTCAAAACGGGTAGCTAAAAACTATCAAAATTCAGTAGATGGCAGGGTAGCTAATACTGCCTATAACGAAACATCAGCCAACGCTTTTATAGGTTTGCACAAAAATTGGGGTTATAGCCATTTAAGTTTATCACTTTATGAGAATTTGATAGAAATACCAGATGGCAGCCGAGATTCTGCAACAAGACAATTTACCAAACAAATTACAGAAGCCGATACTGTTCGTCCCATTTTTTCTAACGATGAATTAAATGCTTACCAGATTAATGTATTGCATCAAAGAGTGCAACATTACAGGGCTTTTTTAAAAAATAGTTTCTTTTTCAATAATAGCAGATTAGATGCAAATTTTGGATTTCAAAGAAGCGTACGCAGGGAGTATAACCACCCCGAAGCACCCTATCAAGATGTAGCAGGATTATATTTGCAGCTAAACACTATTAACTACGACGTAAAATATTTTTTACCTGAGTTTAATAAATGGGCAGTTGCAGTGGGTGTAAACGGAATGTACCAAACCAATGATGTAACAGCAGGAACAAACTTTGTAATTCCATACTACAATCAATTCGATTTCGGGATTTTTTCAACCATTAAAAAAGACTTTGGCAAATTAAATATTGCAGGTGGGCTTAGATACGATGTGAGAAACTTTAATAACAAAGAACTATACACAAAACCCAATGCTGCAAGTGGTTTCGACCAAGTAGTTACAGGCGCAGACACAGTAGGTGCAGACAATCCTTTTAGCAAATACTCAACTTCTTTCAAAGGGCTTACAGGCAGTTTAGGTTTAAGCTATGTAATTAACAAAAATTGGGCTTTAAAAGTTAATGTAGCAAGAGGTTACAGGGCACCCAATATTTCAGAAATTTCTGCCAATGGCGTACACCCAGGCACAGGGTTTTATCAACTTGGTAACGACCAGTTTAAACCAGAATTTAGCAACCAAGCCGATATAGGTGCTTCATTTACTTCAAAATCTGTAAGTGCGGGTGCAAGTTTATTCATCAATCAAATAGACAATTACATTTACAATACAAGGCTGCAATCAACATTAGGAGGAGATTCATTAAGCAATAATAGTGGACAAAATTACCCAACCTACAAGTTTCAGCAAGGCAAAGTTTTGTTATATGGTTTAGAAGCCAATATTGATTTTCATATCATCAAACGACTTCATTTCGATAATGCAGTTTCATTGATTTATGGCGACAACAATAGTTTCACTGGTGCAGAAAAAACCAATGAAACTAAATATATTCCTACAATGCCACCATTTAGATACATCACAGAATTGAAATACGAATTGGCAGAAAAATCTACAACATTAGACAACCCTTTTGTAAAATTGCAAGTACAATATACTGCCACACAAAACAGGGTATTTACTTACAACAATACTGAAACACCCACACAAGGTTACACATTGGTAAACTTAGGTGCGGGCACAGGCTTTAAAAACAAGGCAGGAAAAACAGTTATCAATTTATATGTACTTGCTAATAATATTTTTAATGTGGCCTATCAGGAACATTTAAGCCGCTTAAAATATTTTGAGCAATACTCATCCTCACCAAATGGGCGGCTTGGTATTTACAATATGGGAAGAAATATTAGTTTAAAGGCAATTATTCCATTCTAATAATGGGGGAACATACCAAATAAGGCACATTGCCAGGAACACAAGCCGACACACAAACCTTATAATTTAAAAAGTGGCCGGTGCAAACACCGGCCACGGGGTTGTTAGAAATTGTTATCATTTTTTATAGCAGCGGGTCACCGTTAGTTAAACAGAAAGATTATTTTTTATATTGATACCTTGCGATGTTTTTTCGCTTAAACTAAAGCTGGGATTTGTAAAATGTTGATTCTACTTCCGCCACCCTGCTTTTACAAAGCTGACTTTGTAGTCAGTTTTACTTTTACCCTAATTTGAAAGTGGAACCATTTCGAAATGATATTTTTTTCCGATTGGCAATGCAGGTTTGTAAATATGTTTTAACAGTACCCCAAATAAAAATACACCGGCAGCAATTGCAAGTTGACTGGCGTTAAATGAAAAATTATTATTGATAAGCCCATTGGCTACATTTAAAGCTGCATAGCCAGCTGCACCAACCCTGAATATCCATCCACTCTTTATCCAATACCAATGCACATGCCCGGCAGATGTTGAAATTTGAAAACGGCCATTAATATAATCAATTAAGTAACCTTTTTAGGCATGGCAAATACATCCGAGATCGAATACCCAGAAACGTTAAAATAAACCGTGTCGCTTCCCATCGAATAATAATAAACTACTCTTGGCCTTATGTAAAATGAATCATTACTTATTCTGGTTAGCTGGCCTTTTTGCCACTCGCTATTTTTTAACTGAAAAGCAATAAAATCGCCCAGCCAAAAACGCTCTATAGTTGTACTTCCTTTTTTAAAATCAAGTATATTTTTTTGAGCGTATCCAGGCAAGGAATAATTAATTAAAAGGGCGATAAATATTAGTTTAATCATGCCAAATAAAAGTAAAACAACTTTCCCGCCCTCATATTGAAATGTATGTTAAAGTTGGCTACTGCTATTTTTCCGCATTAGTAATTGCAAATACACATTTTTTAAAGACGCTTTTTATTTTTCAATCCATTAATAAATTAATAATACAGTTTACTTGCATTTATAAATTTTACTATCTACTATTGTATCATCATTTAATCTCCCTTGAACAATCCCCCTTACAACCGGCAAACAATTATTCATCTTATCAATTGTTTGTATGAACGAAAATTCTTTGCTTGCAATACTGGCAAGGTTATGCGGCGACATAACCATCAATAACAATACAGATCCCAATACCGTCGTTCAGTTACAACAGGCTGTCGCTTCAGCAATTATCAATGAACCCGGTTTAACCGTTTCCAATTCATTTCAGTTTGAAGAGCTTGACAATTTTGCCACACATCATTTAGCTGCAACAGACTTTGAGCATTTAAAAAATGTATTACAAAGTGTGCAGGAAAACCCTCAGGCAATAGATAATACAATCAGGGTATTTAAAAGGGAAGTACCTTTTTTAAGCAGCCAGGTAAAACGCAGCGTTCCAGACTGGGCAAGGGGTGCCGGTATTATTGAAAGCCTTGGCCCTTTTACCAGCAGGGATGGCCGAAGGTTCTGGTTTGATTTGTACAGAACTATACCGGTAGTGCAGGTATGGCTGGAAGGCGCAGCCCAACCATTTATGCTGCTGCCATTGGAAGTCAGGAACCTGATTTTAAGAAGGGGGCCAGTAAGCTACAAAATTCCTAAAGGCAGTGTATGGCTGCATGCCGATTTATTTGACACTGTGGCGCCTGGCAATTTATATTGCGGGCTAACCGTTGCAGATGGAACGCTTACTTTAACCGGTAACGTAAACGTTAACGCAGCCAATCAGCTAATAATACCAAACGGCATTGAAGCCGATGTTCAACTTAACCTTGAACAAAAAGTTATAACAGATATTTCGCCCGATGATAATGGTATTGATATAAAAGAAGCAATAATAGAACTGCCGAAAACACTGCACTTCACGCTTAATCATACAGGCCAGTCAATGGAAGCAGGTGCTGCCAGTTGGAACCTTTATGGCCAACCAATAAATTTTGCATTTGACAATACCAGGCCCATGCGCTGGAGCCCGGAGATAAACCGGATACTGCTTCCATACAAAGCAGATGTGGCAGAGATGGAGGTAATGCAATGTAAAAGCCCTGTTTGTACAGTAAGTGGCAAAGCCCCTATTTTTGAAAGTTTATGGGGATTAAGCGCAGCCGCAATTAATATAAATGCACCATTACAGGCAGACGGTACTGGCGCAATGGCCATAGTTATTTTACAGGGAATAGAAGCAAGCTGGATGGGATTAAAAGATGCCAACCTCTTTGAAAAAAGCAATACTCAATTAAAAAATGCTTTGGTAATGCTGATGCCTGGCCGCATAAATATCGCCACTTTATTTGCGTCTAACCCTGGGGGTAAGCAACGGTATAACTGCTGGCAGGAAACCATAAACGGAATTGAAAAACCAGTACAATATATTGACCTCAATTACACGAATCAATTTTTCTTCTTTTACGATAGCTTACAAAAAGGCACGGAAAGCATCGCAGCACAGGCCAACTGCACCAACAGTATTGATAAACCGGTTCAGGTAGATGGCATCCCTTTTAAAGTAGAAAGTACGCAAACTATTTTTACACTAAGCATCAGCAAAGACCTTCAGATTGTACTGCTATATGATGATGATATTATTAAAGATAATTTTTTAAAAACGTATAAACCTGTACCAGGCGCAGTTCCCGTTATCAACTTTAAAACTACTGCCATTGCATTAAACAATGCACTACTTACAGTAAGCCCGGTATACAGTATGCTATTATATGGCGATCTTAAAACAGAAGATAGTTTTGATAAATGCCTGCTGATTTACTCATTTGGATTAATGCAATATTTACCAACACTGCCCGATCCTTATGTTGCCAATATTGGATTATTAAAAAGGAGGATTAATAGAAATGTGGATGTAGCAGACCTGCCAAATCAATACAATATTTCGGCAATTAATGCAATGCTGGTTTGTATTATGAACTGGCAAAATATGGACAGCCCCTCCGTTAATTTCTTTTTGGGCGATAAGCCTGCCCAGCCCAATGACGCTAATGCATTTCTTAAAAGCGGTGTACGCATCAATAACCTGCAAAACCAGGAATTAATAAGTGCTTCAATGCGCAATAGCCTTGCTTCAACTTTATCAATTCAAAATAAAAACTGGCAGACAGCATCAGAAAGCAATGAAGCTGATGGCATGCTGAATACTGATATACAGGCAATGATGATGGTGAATGAACGGATGTCGCAAGGCAATATTTCGCCTTTTAGAAATGCTTTTACTTTACTGGATGTTAGTACCAATGCCGATTTAATGGGCGTAACACTCGGCTTTTCAAACGACAATTTTATTTTTGAAAGAACGCATGATGTGCAGGACGATAACAACGGAAGCCCTATAAGTATCGCTGGTATGGATGTGCAGGCCACCAGCAGACTGGTGCAGCTATATGCTTTGCCGCAGATAAGTTGGGAGCCTGTTATAAACATTACAACAGAAATAACCAATGTTAATAAAGATCCATTCCCTGGCATATTATATTTTTTAAATGATGGTGTACCTGCCCAAATTGCCAACATAGGCAACAAGCCTGTGCCAATTGCCCCGATACCACTTAGCAAAAATCTAACAGAGTGGTATAAAACATTACCTGATTTTGCTGCATGGAGTTTTTTTACATTGCCTTATGGAATGCTGGCATTGGCAAAATATCAAAATAAAATGGATGGTAACAGCCCTGCATTGGAATTAATAGAAAAGCAATTTCCCAACAATTTGCATACCGCATTGCAAATAAAAACGGTTGGCCTGGATGATCCCATCAACAATAATAAAAAATTTTTTGGCAGTGCCCATCAATTGGAAAATACCTATAATTTATTTTTCCCTGCAACGGGTGCAAGAAGTATGTTATCAGGCACTGTTACAGAAATTTTTAATGATGAATTTGGCACCGCTGTTGGATTTGATCCATCGAAATATGTTCCGCTGGAACGTTATGATTTCAGTGGTTATGGTGCCAATGTATTCAGCCATTGGAAAAATGAAAATGCTGCAATTGCTCAAACTTCGCAAGCCATGTTTGATGTATGGCGTGGCCGTACCGCACATGAAGTGGTACAGGTAAAAAGTGTGTTATATCCCTGGGGCATACGTGTGGTGCGTACCATCACCATTTATCGGGGAAGTAATGGTTTTCCATGGCGCATTGATAGTGGATGGAAAGCAGAAAGCGACGGCATTTATGATTTCAGGTCGCCGGTAAAAGACCCTGGCGGTTTAGCTGCGGGCATTGCAGATGAAAATTCACATGCCTACAAATTTCATCCGGGCCCTGTAGAAGGTGTTTATAATGTGCGCAATATAAAAGAAGATACTACACTGCTGCCGTTTACAAAGCCATGGAGCAAGGGCTATGGTGTTTATATCGACGACCAGGGACATGCCGCTGCTGCCCCGCCCCCACAGGCATTAGAAATAAAATTAGTACCTGTATATTTTGATGCAGATGTTCAGATTGATGACGTAACACAGGGTGCAAGCAATGGTAAAGTTGTAAGCCAGCGCATGTTGGGTTATTTGCAATTAAGCCCAAAAGGTGTTTTTATTGATGAAGAAAGTTTTG
>JAYVZR010000027.1:0-2588 GCA_043783135.1 Ferruginibacter sp.
GCACAAACACTGCTTGCCAATGGCATGAAGGTAGCTATCAGCAGCAGAACCTTTGCCGCAGCGCAACAGGCCGCAAGTTCGTTAAGTACTAACCCATCAAAAGTGCTGGCTATTGAATCAGAAGTAAGTTCCATGGCAGCAGAAGCCGCCGCTATACAGGCCACCATAGCGCATTTCGGTCAATTAGATGTGCTGATAGCCAATGCCGGTGTTGGCCATTTTGCCAATATTGAAACATTAACAGCAGGTGAGTGGAAAGAAACAATTGATACAAACCTCACCGGTGTTTTCAACAGTGTAAAAGCAAGCCTGGAGGCATTAAAAAAATCGCAGGGCTATATCATTACCATCGCCAGCCTTGCAGGCACCAACTTTTTTGAAACAGCCTCTGCCTACAATGCCAGCAAATTCGGGCTGGTAGGTTTTACCCAGGCCATCATGCTGGATTTGCGGAAATACGGCATTAAAGTATCTACCATTATGCCTGGTTCGGTAGCCACAAATTTTAATAATCATGTACCCAACGATGCAGATGCCTGGAAGATACAGCCGGAAGATATAGGCGAACTGGTGGCAGACCTGTTAAAGATGAACCCAAGAACATTGCCAAGCAAGATAGAAGTGAGGCCTTCTATGCCGGGTAAGTAAGGGGTTGGCGTAGCTGCATATTTATTTAATTAGAGGCTGCTGTTTAAATATATAAACAACAGCCTTTTAGTTTTTAATCACCTGCTATCCTCTAAAATTTAAACAATCATCTATATTATTTAAAATTTTACCGGTGTACATTTTTGTACTGGCAAGGTGTTCAGCAGAATATACATATTGGTTGCTGTTGTAAAGCCAAAGGATTTTAAAAAATGAAAAAATGCAAATACAAATAATCCGGCAAAACAACTCATGTCAATCAAGTACCTGAAATTTTTTTGAAAAGGAGATGCTTGTGATAAAATTTTGAAGATCAGCAAATGTAAATGGTAATGGCTTGATAAGTTTAGAATAAATCCATACGCTTGGGTAAGCAGAGAAAAAAATTACCCGCCGTCTTTATAAGATTTAAAAAATTATTTCACTTTCATTTGTGCAAAATATGGATGGTCAGGATTTACAATCATTTCCTGACGCTGGGGATGTATAAGAACGTCCATATCCTCCATTGGAATAGCACCAAATAAAGGTTCACTATCGCCTGGTAATACCAGCGCATTACAGGTAGTACGCCTATTTTTAAATTTCACTTCCAACGGTCCAACTACGTCATATTCTTCAATGCTTCCATTTGCCATTTGTGCTTTTCTTTTTTCAATAACTGGCAATTGTAGTTGCTCTTGAATACTTTGATTGATACAAAGGCTATATGCACCTGAATCAACTAGCATTGACACTGTCATTTCTTTAATCTCTTCTTGTCCGATAATATGTCGTCTTGCAAGCACAAGGTCTTCACCATTTATCAAAGTAATATCGGCATATACAAAACCCATAATTATTTTTCTATGAAATTAATAAAAATATGCTGCAATAAAAACTGTCTTACCATAAAACATTCTCTTTTAAGAGTTGTACTAAACTCATTAAAATTAGCTGGGTTAAGATTTCTACCGCTTCGTATCCGCATTAAAAGTCTTCCAGCTATGCCAAAACTCCTGGTAGGCTGGTAACGATTTTAAAGACGCAACGCCATTTAAAGCTTTTCCATCAATGGTGTATTGAAGATTATTTTGCACCAATGTATCGTTGTGTATTGTAAAGTTGTTTGCAGCATCCGGGTTTTCAAAAGCAAAAAAACTTTTATCATCCTGCGACAGTACCACCACAATATTTTTACCATCTAATTTATCGTTGATGATACGTTTTGCTTTTAACTCATTCCAGTCATAAGCCTTTTTTTCTTTACCGGCTTTTACACCAATCACCCAGGATTTATCTTTCCAGCTAAGACTGTCGGTACCTGTCAATTCGCTTGTGCTTTTACCAGTTTCAAATTTGCCGGTGGTATCATATTCATTTTTAAAAGAAGGGTCTTCCTGCATTACCAATGACGTTGGATTTAATTGAAGCCACTTTGCCAATGATGTTTGTGTGCTGAAAAACTCCGGCAGTTTTTGTCCTTTTAATTTGCCTGAGATGGCTTCGCCGGTTGCCTGCCGCCACCAGCTTTTAGTGGTAACATCTTCCAGCATGGCGTTGAAATGATCCATACCGACCAACCGAAATTGTTCTGCCTTTCCGTTTACTATTGGCTCATACACCCGGCCAGTTCTGCATACGGTGCAATAAGTAATCAGCAAAGTTTTGCCGCCTACAACATCCTGCACCTGGTGGTGGTAACCTAAAAACCTGATGGGATAAGCTTTTGCTTCACCATTATTTACCACGCCTATTACAAGCCGGCCCCTGTCAACCTTATTGGTGGAAGCAGTTGCCTGCAAAATAGTATTGGGTTTGTAAAACATGTTGTCTGCAGCCATATTAAAATTGGCCATGTAAATAACGGCGGCTGTAATTACCAATGCAACGGCTGGTATCCATTTGCGTTTAAAGGCTGTGCCAAATAAACCAATGAGTAAAGCGGCAGCAAAAAACCC
>JAYVZR010000028.1:0-2582 GCA_043783135.1 Ferruginibacter sp.
AATGATATAATAAAAGAACATAGCATGCCTGTATTTATAGCGCATCACAAATAGGTTGGTTATAGCTTTCTACTAAAAGGGGCTGTCTGGTTGTAAAAAAGGCGACTCCTTGATTATTATCAGTTCTATAACCAACCATCATCATTGTATTAATCCGGCAGTGCAAATAATTTTGTAAAAAATATTATTATGAAAAAAATTATTGCTGCGGCAGATGCCGTTAATTTTTCTGAAGAACAATTAGTTCATTTTAATGCTGTTGCCAAATTGATAGGCGGAAAGCTGGTAGTTGTCTTCCTGGAAAATATTGTTGGTGCAACTTTTCCAATGGTTGGTGCTTCTCCTTACGGGTCATACCCTTATTTGGAAGAAATTGATGAGAAAAGCATGGAAGCAAGAAAGGAAATTATCAAGGAGAAAGTAAAATTATTTCATACAATTTGTGAAGATAAAAAGATTGATGCCCGCCTTCATAAAAAAGCCGGAACACCACTTGAAGAAATAATAAGGGAGAGCCGCTTTGCAGACCTCTTAATGGTTAACAACAACATCACATTTGCTACTTTGTTTGAAACAGACCCCCCAAAATTTGTAAAGGATGTGCTCAGTGAAGCACAATGCCCTGTTTTGGTATTGCCGTCAGAACAAAAAGAAATAAAAGAACTTATGTTTACATATAATGGCAGCTTTTCTTCTATGTACGCTATACGACAGTTTACCAACCTTTTTGAAAATTTTACTGATAAGAAAGTTACTGTATTGTATGTGGATGAGCATAATACAGATAAGGTACATGATGAACACCTATTAAGAGAATACCTGCAGTATCATTATAAAAATTGGGAAATAAAATTACTTACTGGAGAGCCATCTTCTGCAATAATGACTTATTTGATGCACCGCAGCAACTACCTGCTTACGCTGGGTGCTTATGGCCGCAGTAAATTTTCACAATTTTTTCATCACAGCGATGCAGAAAAAATCCTTCGCACATTGAATACCCTTGTTTTTATTACTCACCAATAGACTAATAATATGAAAAAAATTACAGCAGCTTTTGATGGCCTTAAATTTTCGGAGAGTGCAAAAGAATTTGCCACTCACCTGGCTAAGCTGGCAAACGCCCACCTCGTAGGTATTTTTCTGGATGATTTCACTTATCACAGTTATAAGATTTATGACCTTATTTCAAAGGAGGGGGTGTCCGATAAAATACTGAATAAATATGAAGGGAAAGATAAGGCCACCCGTGATAAAGCGGTTTCTAATTTTGAAAATGCCTGCCAAAAAGTACCCTTGAATTACACTGTTCATCATGACAGAAATATTGCTATACAGGAATTATTACATGAAAGCATTTATACAGACCTTTTAATAATTGACAGTAAAGAAACATTAACCCATTACGAAGAAAAAACCCCAACCCGGTTTATCCGTGACTTACTAACCGATGTTCAATGCCCCGTGCTGTTGGTACCCCCCAAATATAAAGCAATTGACAAAATTGTGCTGCTTTATGACGGCGAACCCTCGTCGGTTTATGCAATCAAAATGTTCAGCTATATGTTTCCTTTTTTAAAACATCTAAATACAGAAGTGCTAACAGTAAAAAACACAGACCAAACACTGCATGTGCCGGATAAAAAACTGATGAAAGAATTTATGAAACGGCATTATCCCAAAGCAACTTATACCACGCTGAAAGGCATCTCTGAAATTGAAATTATCAATCACCTGAAAGAAGAAAAAGAAAATGTGCTGGTAGTTTTGGGTGCTTACAGGAGGGGGATGGTTTCAAGATGGTTCCGCACCAGTATGGCCGATGTACTGATGAAAGAATTTAAAATGCCGTTGTTTATAGCGCATAATAAGTAATACAAAAAATACAAGCATGGGGGTACTTACTAAAAACTAAATTCCAATTACTTTAAAACTATAAAATCACTTTATATGAAAAAAAACATGGGTAATGCCGACAGATGGATCCGTTTAATAGTTGCTGCCATATTTACAATGCTATGGTTTCAAAACATCGTTACTGGTACAGCAGGAATAATTTTATTGGTTATTGCCGGCATTTTTGCAGTAACCAGCATAGTTGGTTCCTGTCCGCTGTATAGATTGTTTGGTATTAATAGCTGTCAACGGAAAAACACAGTGTAGCAATTTTTTGATTTAATTAGCAAGGCGGCATAACCTTTTTTTGCCGCCCTTGGTTTTTTTATGAACCCTCGTATTGCGCTACGTTATCTTTTTACAATCCTTATTTTTATTCCTGGCAGTATTCAGTGTATGAGTTTTGCCAAGCATTCAATTACGGCAACATTACACTACTTACCAAAGAAATTTCAAAACCAGCTCACTGCATTTTTATTTATAGCAGCAACTATTTTATTTTTATCAAAGAAGTACGCATGGTGGATAGCTGGATTAGTGACAGTCATTATTTCGCAGGTGCTGATTTTCGATGTTTGGAAAGTTGCAAAATTTGTAACGATTGCCAAAATTATTATTCTTGTTGCAACGAAATTCAGTTGGTTAAGCCTCCATTTTTAAAATAACGCCAAAAAAGATATAAAAGA
>JAYVZR010000029.1:0-7055 GCA_043783135.1 Ferruginibacter sp.
TACTATTGATCGCTCTTCATTGATAACAGATGACAGTGTTTTAAAAAATATTGGCGCCGGTGGATTAAGCGGTAAGCCTTTAAAACAACGAAGCACTGAAATGGTAAATTATATTTATAAAAGAACAAATGGCCAGGTACCAATTATTGCCAGCGGCGGAATTTTTAACGCAACAGACGCACAGGAAAAAATAAATGCCGGCGCTTCATTGGTACAGGTATGGACGGGCTTTATTTACGAAGGCCCTTCAATTGTTACCAGCATTTGCAAACCCTTTTTGTAAATTTGTACTTTAAATTTTATTATGGATTATTTATTTACTTCAGAAAGTATCATCAGTTTTTTTGTATTGGTAATTTTAGAAATTGTACTGGGTATTGATAATGTCATATTCGTAAGCATCATCATTAACCGCTTACCCCCTGAAAAAGAAAAAACTGCCCGAAGGATATGGATGATAACAGGTATCATTACACGCAGTTTATTATTGATGGGGCTTGGGTGGCTTTTAACGCAAAAAGGCAAACCGGTTTTTACTATATTCAATAAAAGGTTCGACCTGGCAAGCCTGGTAATGTTGGCTGGTGGTGTATTTTTAATTTATAAAACCGTTATGGAAATACACCAAAAACTTGAAGGAGAAGATGGAAGCTACCAGGATAGCAACAAACCAAAGCTCACAATGGGAGCAGCTGTGACACAGATAATGCTGATTGATATGGTATTTTCTTTTGACAGTATCATCACTGCCGGCGGCACTGCCGACCATGTTGAAATAATGATTGCTGCTGTAGTGATAGCTATGATTATTATGTTCGCATTCAGCCCGAAGATTTCTTCCTTTATCCACAAACATCCGTCGCTTAAAATGCTGGCCTTATCGTTTTTAGTAATGATAGGTTTGTCGTTGGTTATAGAAGGCTGGGATGCCGATAAGGCGCATGAGCTGCATTTAAAAAATTATATTTATTTTGGTATGGCTTTTTCTTTTTTAGTGGAGATACTCAATATCACCTTGATGAAAAAACAAAAGAAACGGAGGGTGGTAAAATTAAATGAGCCAACATTAAAAAATGAAAACAAGTCAGACCAGGCAAGCTGATAAAGTAGTGGTTTGTGAATGGTCAATTGTCAATAATTCACGAATACCCATTCAACATTAACGATTAACCTAACACTAGTAAATACAAAGCAATGCAGCCGCCACAACCCCTGCTGTTTCTGTTCTTAGCCTTGTATTACCCAATGCTACAGGTACAAAATTATTCTGTACTGCAACTGCAATTTCATCTTTGGTAAAATCGCCTTCCGGGCCAATACAAATTAACTGGTTAGCTGATGCGCTGATGTGCTGATGAAGTTGTTTTTTTTCGCTTTCTTCGCAATGAGCAATAAATTTTTGCAATCCTTCCCCTTGCTGTATATTTTTTATATAATCAGCATACTTTACCGGCTCTTGCAAAACAGGTAACCATGTTTGCTGCGATTGCAGCATTGCACTGATTAAAATATTTTTCATCCTGTCGTGACGAAAATGTTGCTTTTCTGTACGGCTGCATAATAAAGGAACAATTTCACAAACACCAATCTCAGTTGCTTTTTCCAAAAACCATTCAAAACGGGTGCTGTTTTTTACGAGTGAAATGGCAATCGTTACGTTTGTTGCGGGTCTTTGACTACCGGTAGTTTCCAGTATTTTTACAGCACAACATTTTCTGTTGTTGTCAGTTATTTCCGCAGTAAATAAATTTCCTGTCCCATCAGTCAATTGCAATTGTTCGCCATTTTGCATGCGCAATACCTGCACAACATGCTTAGATGTTTCTTCATTCAAAACAAAATATATTACACCAGTTTTGATTTCGCTACTGTAAAAAAAAGATAAAGCCATAAAAAAAGAATGGAGAACAAATCTAAAATTCATTCTCCATTATCAATTAAATAATTATTAATTTAAACGGCGCTTCGTCATCAAATGCACCATCATTCATTTTACTACCTTTTTGAATGTAGAGTTTCGCACCGCCTCCATCATCATCAGTTTTTAAAGGCCTGAAATTACCACCGGGTATGCCTCCGCTAAAATTATCACCTCCTTCGTTATCTTCTACAAATTTTTGAATGTGCAGCAAAGCCCTTAATTTAATGGTATCCAGGCTGCCATTTCTGTGTTTGGCAATTTTTACATAGGTCTCTCCCTTATTGCTTTCGCCATGTTCGTTGGCGGTAATATCGTAATACTCGGGGCGGTATAAAAACATTACCATATCTGCATCCTGCTCAATAGCACCTGATTCACGCAAATCACTTAACTGGGGAATTTTAGCGCCCTCTTTTCTTTTTTCTACCTCACGACTTAACTGGCTTAGGGCAATAATAGGCACCTGTAATTCTTTTGCCAAGCCTTTCAGATCTCTTGAAATACGGCTTATTTCCTGTTCCCTGTTACCATTTTTATTATCACCTGCACCACTCATTAACTGCAAATAATCTATAATTATTAAACCAAGATTGTGTTTGTTTTTTAAACGGCGGCATTTGGCTCTAAGTTCAAAAATATTTAATGCTGCTGTATCATCGATGTATATAGGAGCATTACTCAACCGTTCAATACCACGTTTATACAATTGTTTCATCTCATGTTCTTCCAATTTGCCGCGGTTTATTTTTTCGAGCCATATTTCGCTTTCAGCACTTAAAATACGTTGTACCAATTGACCTGCACTCATTTCTAAACTAAAGAAAGCCACTGCTGTTGGTTTGGTAGGATGCAATGCTGCCGTACGTGCAAGGTTAAGCGCAAATGCGGTTTTACCTACTGATGGCCTTGCTGCCAGCACTATCAAATCGGTAGGTTGCCAGCCATAAGTTAATTTATCAAGTGATGGAAAACCACTTGGCACACCTGTGATATCTTCATCACGGTTACGCATATCTTCAATACGCTGAATTGTTTTTACCAGTACCGTATTGATATCATCAAAGTTTTTACGAAGATGGCTATTGGTTATTTCAAACAGTTTGCTTTCTGCATCATCCAGCAAATCAAAAACATCAGTGCTATCTTCATAAGCATCACCAATTATTTCACCGCTGATACGTATCAGTTCCCGCTGAATAAATTTTTGCAAAACAATCCTGGAATGTGCCTCAATATTGGCAGAAGATACAACTGCATTGGTTAGCTTAGAAACATAATAAGGCCCGCCTACCAGATCAAGCTCTTCTTTAAGTTTCAACTCTTCTACAACTGTCAGCAAATCTATCGGCAAGCTTTTTTGTGCAAGAGAAGTCATTGCTCTAAAAATCCGCTGGTTAGCTTCTACATAAAAACATTCTGCTTTTAAAATTTCAATTACAGTATCAAAAGCACTTTTCTCCAGCATGATGGCTCCCAATACTGCTTCTTCCAAATCTTTGGATTGTGGTGGTACTTTTCCAAATACCATATTACCCATGTCGAGTGTGGGCTTTCTTCTTGTTTTTCTATCTTTACTAAGATTAGTGAGATCCATTGTTTTTGCTTCTAATTTATGGTTATTGGTAAGGGGTATTTATTTTTACAATTAATTTAAAAATCATCTTTTACTTACCGAAAATATTGTTATTATTCGGTCAACCAGCTCTATTACTATTGATTTGCCTCACATAAAAAATATCGCCGGGCAGCTAAGGTAAAGGCAATCTTCTTTAGTTTATCCACACAATGATGTTACGAACTTTTTATACTGATTTTCCACCTCCTGTCCACAGGTAAAATTAGCTTATTAACCGCTTATCAACAGGATTATTAACAGGTAATAATCAAATACAGCCGCATTGCGTAACAATTTATTAACACAGTTTTGAAGACCAGTTTATTTTTCTTCACTAAATACACTCATTTTTAAACTTGCTTTATTCATTCCGAATCTGTAGTTCTTTTTTAATGGCTTGTACAACCAATAAATAACCCCATTTTCCTGCTTAATTGTCAATAACTATCTTTGCTGCATCTTAAAAAATAATCATTTACTAAATGACCATTAGTTACAATTGGCTGAGTGAATACCTGCCTGAAAAGTTAGAGCCTGAAAAATTAAGTAAAATTTTAACTTCTATCGGATTGGAAGTAGAGAGCCTTGAAAAATACGAAGAATTAAAAGGAGGTTTGGACGGATTGGTAATAGGCGAAATATTGGAATGCGGCAAACACCCTGATGCAGATAAATTAAGTATCACTAAAGTTGATATTGGAACTAGTGACCCACTTCAAATTGTTTGCGGTGCACCTAATGTAGCAGCAGGGCAAAAAGTAGTAGTAGCAACAGTTGGGGCCACAATTTACCCTTTTACCGGTGAGCCAATGACGATGAAAAAGGCAAAGATCCGGGGAGCAGAAAGTTTTGGGATGATTTGTGCAGAAGACGAAATAGGCCTTAGCGATAACCATAGCGGCATAATGATTTTACCATCCGCTACAAAAGTGGGTATGCACGCTGCTACCTACTTTGAAGCGTATAATGATTTTATTTTCGAAATAGGCCTTACACCTAACCGTATGGATGCTATGAGCCACCTGGGTGTGGCCAAAGATATATGTGCATGGTTAGGCCACCATAATAAAAAAGGTGCGCAGATAAAATCACCCTTTAAAAATAATTACGGATTTAAACCAGATCACCAGGGGCTTCAATTTGAAGTCAGTATTGAAGATAAACTTGCCTGCCAGCGGTACGCAGGTGTAAGTTTACAGGGTGTAACCATTGCAGAAAGCCCGAAATGGCTGCAACAAAAATTAAAAAGTATCGGGCTAAGGCCAATCAATAATATTGTAGATATCACCAATTTTATTTTACATGAAACGGGACAACCCCTGCATGCGTTTGATGCAGATAAAATTGCAGGCAAAAAAATAATTATAAAAACCCTGCCGGAATCAACTCCTTTTATAACACTTGATGAAAAGGAAAGAAAGTTATCAGCAGACGACCTGGTAATTTGTAATGCAAAAGAAGCGATGTGCATTGCCGGTGTTTATGGTGGCATCAATAGTGGTGTTACAACCGCTACAAAAAATATATTTATAGAAAGTGCCTGGTTTAATCCTACAGGCATTCGCAAAACTTCTTTTCGCCATGGGTTAAGAACTGATGCTGCTACGCGTTTTGAAAAAGGTGTGGATATAAGCAATACAGTAAATGTATTGAAGAGGGCTGCCCTTATGATAAAAGATATTGCCGGTGGCGAAATAGCTTCCGATATTATCGACTGCTATCCAGATCCAAAAAACAAAACAGAAGTAGCGATTAAATATCACTATCTAAAAAAATTAAGTGGCAAGAATTACCATGGTGATACCATCAAAAATATTTTAACAGGGCTGGGGTTTGAGATTATTAAAGAAGGGCTGGATGATATTCGTGTAGCCGTTCCCTTTAGTAAGACAGACATCAGTATACCTGCTGATATTGTGGAAGAAATAATGCGTATTGATGGATTGGATAATGTTGAAATCCCATCTTTGATCAGCATGTCACCTTCGGTAGAAACACTGGCACATGAAGCCGCCTATAAAGAAAAAACAGCTGCTTATCTTATAGGAGCAGGCTTTAATGAAATTTTTACCAATAGCATAACCAATGCTGCTTATTACACAGAAGACATCTTGCAATCAACCGTAAAAATGATCAACAGCCTTAGTGCCGATTTAAATGTGATGAGGCCGCAAATGATGGAAACCGGGTTGGAAAGTATAGCCTACAATTTAAACCGCCGCAATTACGATTTACAGTTTTTTGAATTTGGCAAAACATACAGCACAAGCAGTATTGGAAAATATGAAGAACAGCAACACACTAGTATTTACATCACGGGTAAAAAAAATGCAGATGGCTGGAAGGGGAAAGGAGATAAAACAGATTTTTATTTTGCCAAAGGCGTCTGTGAAAAAATAATGACTTTACTGGGCATAAAAATAACAGCATACGCCATTGAAGCAGATAATAAATTAGATAACTGTGTACAGGCAAAAGTAAAAAATGAAACAATTGCTGTTATTGGTACTGTCAACAAAAATACATTGGGGCGATTTGACATAAAACAGCCTGTTTTATTTATAGATATTGATTGGGATAAAGCTGTAGCTCTTAACAAAGTATATAAAATTTCTTATACAGAAATACCAAAATTTCCGGCTGTACAAAGAGACCTTGCAATTGTGGTGGATAAAACACTTAAATATGAACAGGTAGAAAAAGTAACTTTAAGTGCCAAACTAAATAAACTAACCTCTATAAAATTGTTCGACGTTTTTGAAAGTGAAAAATTAGGTGCCAATAAAAAATCAATGGCTGTTAGTTTTACTTTTTTAGATGAAGAAAAAACGATGACAGACAAAGATATTGACAGTATGATGAGCAAGATTATAGGGTGTTATGAAAAAGAATTAAATGCAGAAATAAGAAAATAGCCCTTCTTGCAAGCAAGGAATTGTTGAAAGGTTATATTTTCAGAATTTATTTATGGCAGAAATAGAAGATCATATTAAAAGAGTAAATAATAAACTTCAGCAATTACTGAAGCAATACCATGCATTACAAAAAGAAAATGAAAAACTGAAGGATACATTAAAAGAGGTGCAACAGGCCAAAGAACAGGAAGCAGAAAAAATCAACCATTTGCAACTACAGGTAAACATATTAAAAACCTCTGTTGGCCAAATGACGGAAACTGATAAAAAGGTATTCGAAAAGCAGATTAATCAATATGTAAAAGAAATTGATAAGTGTATAAGCTTATTAAGTGAATAGTATATGGCAGAACTGATTCCCATCAATATTGTAATTGGCGATAGGACCTATCGTATAAAAACACTTTCAAAAGATGAAGAAGTTATCCGTCATACTTTAAAGATTATTAACGACAAGATAATAGAATTTAAAACCCAGTATAGTGGCAAGGATATGCAGGATTATGTAGCCATGGTATTGATTTGGTACGCCACCCAAACAAATGCCGATAGCAACCCGGCACTAGAAAAAGAATTAGCCGATGCATTACTTAAAATGGAATTT
>JAYVZR010000030.1:0-2578 GCA_043783135.1 Ferruginibacter sp.
AATAAAGATGCAGGTTGCGAAGATGTAGATGCCGTTTTTTTTGATGCAAATAATGATGGCTATCCTGATTTGTATGTGGTAAGCGGTGGAAATGAGTACCAGGATGGCAACCCCTTACTTGCAGATCGTTTGTATATAAATGATGGTAAAGGAAATTTTTCATTAAGTGTAAATGCTTTACCAAAAATATTGACCAATAAATCATGCATTACTGTTGCGGATGTAGATAAAGACGGGGATTTAGATATATTTATTGGTGGTTTGGCAAATGCCAGGGCGTATGGATTACCGCAATCTTCTTACCTCTTATTAAATGATGGGAAAGGTAATTTTACCCAGGCACCGGCATCAGATATCGCCTTAAACAATATTGGCATAGTTACCGCAGCATCTTTTGCAGATTTAAATAATGATGGATGGCCAGATCTGGTAGTAACAGGAGAGTGGATGCCCATGAAAATATATATGAATCAAAAAGGGAAATTTACATCTAAGGATGTTCCGCTTTCTACAGGGCTATGGCAATCTATACTTACTACAGATGTTAATGGAGATGGCTTTATTGATATACTCTCAGGTAACTGGGGGCATAATTCTAAGTTGTATGCAGGTAAAACAGGGCCATTAAAATTATATGTAAAAGACTTTGATAACAATGGCTCAATTGAGCAGATAATGGCTTATACTATTGATGGAAAAGAATACCCTTTTTTGCCAAAGGACGAATTGGAAAGAGAATTGCCTGTATTAAAAAAAGCTTATCTAACATACGGCGAGGTTGCAGGAAAAACAGTACAGTATATGTTTTACGATTTGTTTAAAAATTATACCGAGTTAAAAGCAGAAACCCTTTCATCATCCTGTTTTATTAATGATGGTAAAGGAAATTTTACACAAACTATTTTGCCCGACGAGTTGCAACTGGCACCAATTATGTCGTTTGCAGGTTTAGTAAATGATAAAATAAAAAGATACGTGGCGGCTGGTAATTTTTATGGTGTTATACCTTATGAAGGAAGATACGATGCATTATTTCCTACGCTTTTTTCTTATGATAAAAAACTCCCGGGCTTTAATGAGCAGGCAAATTTACCTGCAATTACTGGCGAAGTAAGGGATATGAAATGGCTGAACTGGATGGACGGGAATAAACTACTTGTAGTAGCCAGAAATAATAAAGAATTGATTTTCTTACGACAATAATTAAATTTATAAAATTACATGAAAAAGTATAAAAGTAATATTGGGATTATTTTATTTATGGCAGCATTAATATCTGTTCAATCCAATTGTTCTAAAAAATCAAATATGCCAAGTGGTTCCGTTACTCCACCCGATCCTGTTAATAGCGATGTAGCTTTTTGGGTTACAAAAGCAGATCAATCTGTTTTATTACAAAAACAAACCGATCTGCTTGCATTTGGAACTCCTGCAAATACTCCTCAAATAATTACAATTGACAGTACCCAGGTTTTTCAAACCATCGATGGCTTTGGTTATACAGTAACAGGCGGCAGCGCTTCTTTAATTAATGCACTTTCTGCATCAGAAAAAACAAACTTACTTAATGAATTATTTGGCTCTAATGTAAATTCTATAGGAGTCAGCTATTTAAGGATAAGTCTTGGTGCATCGGATTTAAGTGCAAGTGTTTTTAGTTACGATGATATGCCGGTAGGGCAAACTGACATTAATCTTGCCAACTTTAGCCTTTCAAAAGATGCAGTTGATTTAATTCCAATTTTAAAACAAATACTTACCATCAACCCAAATATAAAAATTATGGCAAGCCCATGGAGTGCACCGGTTTGGATGAAAGATAATGGCAATTCAATGGGTGGTGGCTTACAAACACAGTATTACGATGTTTATGCAAAATATTTTGTAAAATATATTCAGCAAATGAAGGCAGAGGGAATTACTATAGATGCTGTTACTATTCAAAATGAACCACAGCATGGCGGTAATAATCCAAGCATGGTAATGTCAGCCATAGAAGAGGCGGCCTTTGTGAAAAATAGTTTAGGCCCTGCATTTCAAACATATGGTATTAACACAAAAATTATTGTTTGGGATCATAACTGTGATAACCCAAATTATCCGATAACAGTTTTAAATGATGCGGCAGCAAAGCAATATATTAATGGTTCGGCATTTCATTTATATGGTGGAGATATAAGTGCATTAAGTGTAGTGCACAGTGCACATCCTGATAAAAATTTATATTTCACAGAACAGTGGACATCATCAACAGGAAGTTTTGACGGGGATTTAAAATGGCATATAAAAAATGTGGTTTTTGGCTCAATGCTTAACTGGAGTAAAACTGCACTGGAATGGAACCTTGCTAATGATGGGAGCTTTAATCCGCACACACCTGGTGGCTGTACACAATGTAAAGGTGCCATAACACTTGATGGTACTATTACAAGAAATGTTGCATATTATATTATTGCACAAGCTTCTAAATTTGTGCCCGCAGGATCGGTACGTATTGCAAGCAGCACGATAAGCCAGTTAACTAACGTTGCTTTTAAAACACCGGGTGGTAAAACTGTAATACTCGTTTTAAATGATT
>JAYVZR010000031.1:0-17834 GCA_043783135.1 Ferruginibacter sp.
GGGCTGCAAAAGTAGCAATAGTAATGGTAAATCAAAAATTAAAACCAGTGTAGCTGTCACATTATTCTACAGCCAAATTCCTTGTTTTCCTTTTCAATAACGAAAACAGGGTTTAATTAATTCAAAAGGGTTTATCCTGCCTGCCCCTGGCATTAACCCATTTACCATGCTTAACAGTTGAATTACATTTTTAAAATTATCTTTACAAAAAAAAGTACAAAGTGAAAAAAATTCTCTTCCTTATTGCGTTTATTGCCGGTACAATAGTAACAACTGCACAAAAAGATTCATCTGCAATTGGCATGTCAAAATTTGAAACTATCCCTTACTTCAATATCTATACGCTTCCTGACAGCACCAATTTTTCAAATAAAAATCTTAAAAGGGATAAACCATTTATAATTATATTTTTTAACCCTGATTGTGAGCATTGCCAAAAGGAAACAAAAGAATTACTGGCCTATAAAAATGAGCTGAAAAATATCCAGATATTGATGGTTTCACCATCCAGCTATGCTTTGGTAAAACAATTTTACGGGGAGTATACTTTATCCACCATGCCCAATATTAAAATGGGGCAAGATGCAAATTATAGTTTAGGGCGTTTATTTAATTTGAGAACATTTCCATCAATTTTTATTTACGATAATAAGGGAAAGCTTGCTAAAGCATTTATAGGTAGTGCAGCGGTGCCGGCTATTCTGGACGCCACCAAATAATTTAGGCATCTCCCAATTACGCAATGTTGTAATCAGTTACCTTTGCTGCGCAATTTAATTTTTCTACCTAAAAACATTTTTTTATGAAAGTTACCGTTGTTGGTGCAGGAGCAGTAGGCGCAACCTGCGCAGATAATATTGCCCGTGCGGCGCTATGTGAAGAATTGGTGTTATTGGATATCAAGGAAGGTATAGCCGAAGGAAAGGCTATTGATATGATGCAGACTTCTACACTGCTTGGTTTTGATACCAAAATAGTTGGAAGTACCAACGACTATAGCAAGACGGCCAACAGCGATATTGCCGTAATAACGTCAGGTTTACCCCGTAAGCCCGGCATGACAAGAGAAGAATTGATTGGCATTAATGCGGGTATTGTAAAAACTGTAGCCGAAAATATTTTAAAACATTCGCCCAATGCAATTATAATTATTATCAGTAACCCAATGGACACAATGACCTATTTGGCATTGAAATCGACTGGCTTGCCAAAAAACAGGATAATAGGCATGGGTGGTGCTTTAGACAGTGCCCGTTTTAAATATTATTTATCAACTGCTATAGGTTGCTCTCCAAACGATTTGCAAGGTTTTGTTGCCGGTGGACATGGTGATACAACAATGATTCCTTTAACTAGGCTGGCTACTTATCAAGGTGCCCCTGTAAGTAATTATTTAGACGAAGCAAGCTTGAAAAAAGTTGCTGCTGATACGATGGTTGGCGGAGCCACACTAACAGGCTTACTAGGTACTTCTGCGTGGTATGCACCGGGAGCTGCCTGTGCCGCTATGGTAAAATCTATTGTAAGAGACGAGAAAAAATTATTTACCTGCTGTGTAAGCCTTGATGGTGAATACGGACAAAAAGATATTTGTATCGGCGTTCCGGTAACACTTGGCAAAAATGGCTGGGGAAAAATTATTGATTACAAATTGAATGAAGAAGAACAGGCTGCATTTAATAAAAGTGCTGATGCAGTGAGAAGTATGAACAGTGTGTTGAGTACTTTATAAAAGCAAAAAGAAATTAAAAAAGCAAGGCCTTCTAAAATAGAAGGCCTTGCTTTTTACGAGATTATTGAAATGTCAAGAATTTATTTTCTATTTAACTAACCCCATCCGTTACCATTTCTTTATTAACTTTTTGTACCAGCGCCTGCAATACTTTACCAGGGCCAACTTCGGTAAAATGTGTGGCTCCGTCAACAATCATAGCCTGTACACTTTGTGTCCATCTAACAGCCCCGGTTAGTTGCTCAATTAAATTCTTTTTTATCTCTGCTGCATCGGTTACTGCTTTCGCTACAATATTCTGGTACACAGGGCAGGTTGGAATATTAAATGTGGTGGCTTCAATAGCCGCTGCCAGTTCTTCTTTTGCAGGCAACATTAACGGTGAATGAAAAGCCCCGCCAACAGGCAATACTATTGCCCTTTTGGCACCAGCTGCTTTCATTTGTTCGCAGGCAATTTCAATGCCTTTTAAAGAGCCGCTTATTACCAGTTGCCCCGGGCAATTATAATTAGCCGGTACTACAATTTCGCCGGTTTCTTTCTGCACGTTTGCACATACTTCTTCTACGGTATCATCGGCCAACGCCAATACGGCCGCCATTGTTGATGGGTTTAATTCGCAGGCTGTTTGCATTGCCTTTGCCCTTATGGAAACCAGTTTAAAAGCATTATCAAAACTTAATACACCATTGGCAACCAGGGCAGAAAATTCTCCCAATGAATGCCCCGCTACCATGTCCGGTTTTGCATCAGTTAACATTTTAAAAGCAATAACAGCATGTAAAAAAACAGCAGGCTGCGTAACATTTGTTTGTCTCAAATCTTCATCTGTACCGCTAAACATTATATCAGAAATACGAAAGCCGGCTACTTCATTTGCATGCTCAAATAATTCTTTTGCCAAAGGATTACTATCATATAAAATTTTTCCCATTCCGCTAAACTGCGATCCCTGACCGGGAAATATATATGCATGTGCCATAATTCAATAATTTATTCTGCAAATAAAACAAAAAATCCCTCAATAAGAGGGATTATAAATATTTTGAATTTTATACTAATGCAGTTTGGCGCTAATCAGTTTTACAAACTCACTTCTTGTTTCATTCTTTTCAAATTCGCCCCAAAAAGCTGATGTAGTTGTAACTGAGTTTTGTTTTTGCACGCCCCGCATCATCATACATAAATGCGATGCCTCAATAACTACTGCCACACCCAATGGATTAAGCGTTTCTTTTATTGAATTCAGTATCTGGTGTGTCAATCTTTCCTGCACCTGTAAACGCCTGCTGTACACATCTACTACCCGTGCAATTTTACTTAAACCGGTTATCCATCCATTGGGAATATAGGCTACATGCGCTTTACCATAAAAGGGTAACATGTGGTGCTCGCACATGCTGTACAATTCTATGTCTTTTACAATAATCATTTCACTTACTTCTTCGTGAAATTTGGCAGAATTCAATATAGCATTGGCATCCTGCTGATACCCCTGTGTTAAAAACTGCATGGCCTTTGCCACTCTTTCAGGTGTTTTCTCAAGCCCTTCCCTGGTTGCATCTTCACCTAATAAACCTAAAGTTTCTTTATAAGTTTTTACCAGCCCGGATGTAACTTCCGCATCATACTGATCTATTTTTTTATATGCCATCGCTAAGATTATGATTTTGTTTTAGTGAGATACGGACAATAACAATACTATATTCCATTTTGTTCGTTTTAAAAAACACCTGTATCAATTAACCGGGTATTCAACAAAATTTCTTTCCGTTTCATATAATCGTATACTAAGTTCAAACCTGGATTCAATTTTTGCCCTTAAAATATTGTATATAACTATCGCAATATTTTCTGCACTGGGATTTACATTTTTAAATTCAGGGGTATCTAAATTTAAATTTTTATGATCAAAGCGCTCCAAAACATTTTCCTGTATCAATTCACTCAATAGTTTCATGTCATACACATAACCTGTATCAATGTCGGGAACTCCTGTAAGTTTTACTATAAGTTCGTAATTATGGCCATGAAAATTGGGGTTATTACATTTACCAAAAACCCTTGTGTTGGTGGCTTCATCCCAATTAGGATTATGCAGACGGTGAGCTGCATTAAAATGCTCTTTTCGGTAAACTGCTACTTTATTATTCATACTGAATTACAAATACACCATTAAATGTTTACAATAGCCCTATAAATTAACGACTGTGTAATAAGTTATCAATTTGCAGATGCCTGCTGTATGTTATAACAGAAGTTTGCTGCTTAAACATATTTATTACGAAGTATTATACAATTGAAGTTACTGTTTGTTTACAATAACCTGTATTTTAATTGCCGTAGTACTCTACAAAAATACGGGGTGTTTCATACAATTTAAGGCAATGCAATTGTACACCTGCAGGTAAATGAGGGTTTAGCTGCTCCCAAATACCTATTACCAAATTTTCAATAGAACAAATTTTTCCTGCCATAAAATCAACATCTGCATTAAGGTTTTTATGGTCCAATTTATCTATTACATGCTCTTTTACAATAACGCTTAGTCTTTTAACATCGTAAACAAAACCAGTATCGGGATTGGGATTGCCCTTTAAAGTAACGTATAGCTCAAAATTATGCCCATGCCAGTTTTCATTGGCGCATTTACCAAAAACTTCCTCATTTTGCTGATGGCTCCATTTGGGGTTAAATAATTTATGTGCTGCATTAAAATGTTCTATACGTGTTATGTAAACCATCCCTTTGGTAAATTTTTGCAAAGGTAATTGCTAAATACTGAAATATGAAGTGCATACACGAATTTTGCAAAATGCATATTTTATTAACGGCAGCTACCGAATTTGAAATAAAGCCCCTTTTATTGATATTGGAAAAAGAACAATATCAACTAAATGGTCATACAATTGCCATCTTGATAACGGGCGTTGGGCAGGTAAACACCACTTACCAATTAACAATAAACCTTCAAAATAAAAAACCGGACCTTGTTATACAGGCAGGTATTGCAGGCAATTTTAGTAACCAGTTAATTTTAGGGGAAACTGTTTTAATTAAGCAGGATGGTTTTGGTGATGTTGGGATGGAAGAAAAAGAAAAATTTACAACTTTATTTGATGCAGGCTTTGCCGGAAAAAATGATTTTCCTTTTACTGATGGATGGCTAATCAATACAAATAAAATATTGCATCAATCAACATTACCCACTGTTAAAGCAATTACTGTAAACAAAGTAAGCGACAGTTTGTTACAAATGAGGCAATTAAAAGATGAATTTGATGTCGATATAGAAACTATGGAAGGGGCAGCTTTTCATTATGTTTGTTTGCAGCAAAAAATTCCATTTATACAAATAAGAAGCATCAGCAATTTGGTTGGAGAAAGAGATAAAAGCAAATGGCAAATAAAAAATGCCATCAGTAATTTAAATATTGAACTGGAAAAACTGATTAAGCAATTACCATGAAATTTACTGTAGGATTTTCGCCCTGTCCCAACGACACATTTATTTTTGATGCACTGGTGAATAAAAAAATTGATACCGGCAATTTTGAATTTGATGTTGTGCTGGAAGATGTACAAACACTTAACCAGTGGGCTATGCAGGGCAAGCTGGATATTACAAAATTAAGTTATGGTGTATTGCCAAAGGTATTGGATAGCTTCACAGTTTTAAAAAGTGGCAGTGCATTGGGCAGAGGAGTTGGCCCGTTATTGATTACCAAAAAAGACAACTCTGTCTTGAAAGTAGAAGATTTTACTATTGCCATACCCGGCGAACAAACAACGGCACACCTGCTTTTTTCATTGGCATATCCACACGCAAAAAAGAAAATATTTTTACGGTATGATACCATTGAAAATTTTGTTACAGATGGTAAAGGACTGGGCGTTATTATTCATGAAAACCGTTTTACTTATTTAAATAAAGGCCTTGAAAAAATTACAGACCTTGGTGATTTTTGGGAAAAAAAAACAGGCAATGCAATACCATTGGGTGGAATTGTTATAAGGAGGAAAATTGATACCGGTATTCAGCAACAAATAGATTCACTTATTAAAAAAAGCATTGAATATGCCTTTAGCAACTATCCGCAATTAAATGATTATATCCGGAACAATGCACAGGAAATGAGCGAAGATGTAATGCGCCAGCACATTGACCTGTATGTAAATGATTATTCTATTGACCTGGGTGAAAAAGGAAAAAATGCAATAAAAAGATTATTGCTGGTATACCAGCAAACAAACAATTGTTATATCAATTACGAAAATATATTTATCAATTGAAAGATACAATCATGAAAATTAAAGCTTTTTCAAAGCGTTTGCATACACTTCCAAACAACGCTTTCTGGCAAAATCATGATCTACGATAGGTGCAGGATAATCAAAACTATCCAGCTCAGGAACCCACCGACGGATGTATTTTAATTCTTTATCAAATTTTTCCGTTTGCAACCGGGGGTTAAATATCCTGAAGTACGGTGCAGCATCACAGCCACTGCCAGCGGCCCACTGCCATCCGCCATTATTTGCGGCAAGATCAAAGTCCAATAATTTTTGGGCAAAATAAGCTTCACCTAAACGCCAGTCCAGTAATAAATGTTTTGATAAAAAAGATGCAACTATCATCCTTACACGATTGTGCATAAAGCCCGTTGCATTTAATTCTCTCATGCCGGCATCTACAATTGGATAACCGGTTTTACCAGTACACCATTGCTCAAATTCGCCTTCATCTTTTCGCCAGTTGATGAAATCATATTCTGCCTTAAATGCTTTTCCCTGGCCAACTTTAGGAAAATGCCATAAAATCATGTGGTAAAAGTCACGCCAAATCAATTCATTCAAAAAAGTTTCTGAAATCTTTTTGCTCCTGGCAGCCAGTTCCCTGATACTAATGGTACCAAAACGTAAATGGACACCTAATTTGGAAGTGCCGTCAATTGCAGGAAAATTTCTATCCTCCGCATATTTTTTTATCAATTCTTCCTGTAGTGATTTTGCGGGGAATGCTTTATCCATACTATCAAAACCCATGGAACTTAAAGAAGGGATTTTACGCAGTGGCTGCTGAAAAAAATTCTTACTATATTTTTTTGACGGGTAAGGTTCCAGGTGAAAATCTGTAAGAATGGATTTCCATTTTCGGCTGTAAGGTGTAAACACAGTGTAAGGGCAACCATCATCCTTCATTACTTCTGCCTTTTCTAACAAAACCTGGTCTTTAAATGTAAGTAAAGATGCCTGGTGCTGCTTTAATAATTCTGCAACTGCCAGTTCTCTTTCCAAAGCATAAGGCTCATAATCGTGATTGGCAAATACTGTTACTATTTTATATTTACATAATAAATGTTTGAATACTTCTAATGGCGATCCGTAGTAAACTTCTAAGGTTGACCCGATTGCAATTAATTCTTTTTGAATTTCTTCAAGTGCAGCATGAATAAATTCTACCCTCCTGTCTGTTTTATCTTCCAGCTTATCAAGTATATTTATATCAAAAATAAAAACAGGTATTACGGGTATGCTCTTTTTTAATGCATGATACAAGCCTGCATTATCACTCAATCTTAAATCTCTGCGAAACCAAAAAATATTTACTGTTTGCATATTATGCCACTGGTATTTAGAAAAAAATTCAACAGGGAATGATAACAACATTTTATTTAATAAATAGTTGAATGCAGTAAGGTATAAATTTTTTGAGTAACAGTATTTATATACTCCTTGTTTTCTATTCGCTTAACCCACTTTATATAATAAATACAATTAGTTAAAAAAACTTCATCTGCAGTAAACAAATCATCGCTTGTAATTTCTTTTTCAACAAGTTTTAAATCAAGATTTGCAACTGACTGTATTACTTTTTTTCGCATTATACCTGCTATGCAGCCTTCTTTTAATGCAGGGGTAAAGACTATATTGTCTTTTATTAAAAAAATATTGGCGATAGATGTTTCACAAACCCGCCCATACATATTTAAAATAACGGCATCATTCCACTTTTCTTTTTTTGCTTTTAATGCAGCTAAAACATAGGGCAGGCAATTATTGTGCTTTAAGTTGCTTAGTATGTCACAGGATTTCCTGGCATCTTCATAAATACCTGCTAACAAACCGTTACTGTTCCATTCCTGATTGCCTTCGTGTATTGGCCAACTTTGAATAATGTAATTAGGTATATGGCTTTGGGCATCGTATAATCCACCATCTCCTCTAAAAATGTTGAGCCTTACCCTTGCAATACCTTCATGCCGATTCTTTTTTATCAACTGCAAAATCTCTTCATGTAATTTATCCGGCGTAAAATGTTTGGGAATATCAAATTGCAAAACAGCCATTCCTTTCCATAACCTTGCAAAATGTTCATCTGCAAAAACTATTTGGGCCTTATTTAATTTAATAGTTTCAAATAAACCATCCCCATAACGAAGCCCACGATTATCTGCACCAACTACTAAATCAGTCTCATTATGTATTTTTCCGTTGCAATTAAAATAATTCATTATACAAATATGCTACAAGTTTGGCTTTAATGCCGGTGCAGAAATAAAAATCCCACCAAATTGGTGGGATATTTCTTCATCGGGGTTAAAAGAGAAAAAAAAATTTACCTGGTACTTTATTTACAATTCTTCATTTAAAATATTATTTTTTACTGCATACATAATTAGGCCTGCAGTACTTTTTGCGCCTGTTTTCACCTTTAACTTATCCCGAATTGCTTCCACTGTACGGGGGCTAAGTTCAACAAGGTCCGCTATTTCTTTAGTACTTTTTTCTTCACACATTAATTTCAAAATCAGCATCTCCTTATCATTTAGCTGTGCTTCCTGCTGTACAAGTTTTTGTGGAGTTATCTGGTTGCGTTGTTTTAAATTTGTCAGCAAAGCTTTATTGGTAAGGGCATTAAAATAATAGTCCTGTTCAAAACAGGTCTTAATAGCCTCATATATAACTTCAATATCGCTGGTTTTACTAAGGTAACTGTTGGCGCCTAATTCCATCAGCCTGGTTATCATACTATGGTCTTCCAGCATAGTCAACATGATAACTTTAATATTTGGCCAGTTCTTTTTTATTTCAGGTAATGCCGTAATACCATCCATTATGGGCATTTGAATATCGAGTAATATTACATCGGGCTGAACCATTTTCAACATATTCAATAAATGCATGCCATTATCTGCTTCCGCAATTACCTTAACATCGCTTTTTGGACTTAAAGCTGTTTTTACACCAGCCCGGTACAATACGTGATCATCTGCAATTAATACTTTAATAGGTTCCAAATTTGCTGAGTTTTATTAAATTAAAAGGGTATAAAAAATCTATTAGTAGTATTCTCCTAATTATAAGTAGTGCAATATCACACTATTTTTTTTTGTAACTATAGTATAATTACTTATTATTTAGAATAGGAAAAATACGATACAAAACAATTATTTAATAGTATTTATAATTCTCAATAGAATATAAATACCGTTATTAATCTGACAATTTAATTTTCAGTTAATATTTCAGGTATATAAACTAAATGATTATTGGTCTAAAAATGAATAATTATTTTTGAAAATTGAATTTCAAAGCCGGTTAAAAATTAATCAATTAACTTATTGCGCATGCCATACATAATTAATCCACCAATGGTTTTGGCATTTACCTTCATTTTCATGTTTTGACGAATAGTTTCAATTGTGCGTGGGCTTAAAAAAATAACTTTCGAAATTTCTTCAGTGGTTTTATCTTCAGCAAGCAGTTGCAAAATTTTTATTTCTTTCTCGTTAAATTGTACCGCAATTGTAGAACCATAATGCTGCCGTACACTTTTTTTCTGCATTAACTTTCCCATAACAGCCTTATTTACAAGGTCATTAAAATAAAAATCTTCGTTCATGCAGGTGAGAATGGCTTCGTATATTTCTTCGGGGTCTGTAGTTTTTGTAAGGTAGGCATTGGCACCCATTTCCATCATTTTACTTATCATCTGGTTATCATCATACATGCTAAGTACAATAATTTTAATGCCATCATATTCCTTTCTGATAAGTTCAATACCGTTAATTCCGTCTATTTCCGGCATCCTTATGTCCATCAATAATACATCTGGTTTCTTAATGGCAATCTTGTGCATCATGTCTTTACCATCTTCTGCTTCCCATAACATTTTAAGATTTTCCTTTCCGGAAAGTGCCATTTTTATTCCATCTCTAAATATTTTATGGTCGTCGGCAATGGCAATTTTAATGGAAGAATCTGTAGAGATTGACATAAGATAAATTGGGTTATTTTGGTACTATCACTAAGTTAAGTATTAATACTTAGTTAATCGCCAGGGATTAAATATTTTTTTGCATTTTATACATCAGCTATTCGTTTTTTATGTTATAGTAGAGTAATTTTCTATTGTGCGGATAACGCAATTATTTTAAAAAAATTGCGTACCAGTACTCAGTATTTATACCAATTTAAGTACTAACCCACACAAAAAGCTATTACTTAATTCACAAAAAATACAATTAAAATAGTAACAGTTTTTGTAAGTTTTTATACTGGTTTTCTATTTATCTTTTGATAAAATATTTTGATTGGCTAAAAGATTATTTACTGTTTATAAAAATTGCTACTCTTTTATACAAAAAATTCTACTTTGTCCCGTTAACCTATTTACCAAAATTAAATTTACAAAACACTTCAAAAAGGTGGTTCAAATATATCCGAATAAGGTTGTCTTTTCGTTTACAAACGTCTTTTTCGTGCACTTTGTAAAGCTATCTACGTACTACTACTGTAAAACTAAATAGTATTTTTACTATTATACAATAGTACATTTACCAAATTTTAAAATTTTTTTACTTAGTATATTTCGCTATAATCCTTACCCGTAGAGCATTTTAGCCAAATATACCAATTTACTATACAATGTACCTGTTGTTTAGGATTTAGTTTTAACAGAAGTTTACTATTCGAAACCATTTTGTTAAAAGGCTTAAATCCATTTATTATGTACGCAACGCTGGTTCACTCATTGAAATTTATTTTTGAAGGTGGTATTATGTAAGTAGTTTTCTTTGTTGATTAATAAAGTAGATTTTGAAAAAAGTTAGTTACTTTTGAGAAAACTACAATTAATCTTGCAGATTTTAGAAAACCTTAACTACCTGTCAGAATTTTTACCTTTACTTTTTTGTTTATTATTTTTAAAAAAAATTAATAGCAAAGAAATAAAGGTTTTTTTTGTTTACAAAATTGTTACTGTATTATTATTAGTATTTATTTTAATTGCTAATAGTTCTTTAATTGCCAATAGCAAATATGCCAATATTGCTTTCGATATTTTTGTAGTGGTAGAATTTACTCTTCTTTCCTTAATGTATCGCTATATTATTAAAAGCCTACTAGTTAAAAAGCTAATAATTTTTTCCATTTTTTTATTTGTAATTTACTGGATTTATAATTTTTCAAAAATAAGCTCGGATGAATTTAAATTGGATTTTTTAACTATTGCAGTTGAATCTCTTTTTTTTACAGTTATAATTATATTTTATTTCTACGAAATAATGCAGCATAATTTTACTACTCCGCTTTTTCAGCTTCCCAGTTTTTGGATTTCGGTAGCTTTTTTAGTTTTTTTTTCAGGCCTTTTTTTCATCATATTATTATCAAAAACCGATTTTAACAAAATTAAAGATATATTCTTGCTTATTACTAGCATAATAACAATCATAAAAAATATATTGCTATGTATAGCCCTTTTTGCCAATAAAAATTTAGTTCTTAATAAAGATATTAACCCAATCCCCTCCAATTTAAACTTAGATACCTTTCAACCACTTAACAACCAAACTAATTTCTAAATCAGCAAATGATTTTTTTACAGGTAACAACAAATCCTTCATCAATAAATTATGTGATGCTTTTTGGCACATTGGCCATGTTAAGCCTTACCCTGGGTATTGTGTTCTTTGTAATATTTCACCAGCGCAAGGTTATCAGGTTTAATGACCAGCTAAAAAAACTGGAAGACGATAAGCAACAGATATTGTTGAATGCTTCTATTAAATTTCAGGAAGAAGAACGTAACCGCATTGCTGCGGACCTTCATGATGATGTTGGGCCTTTATTGGCTACTGCCCGGCTTTACCTCAATGAAAACCTTGTTAACCAGGAGCCAGCAGCACAACTACAATCCATATTCAGTGCCAAGCAGATAATAGATGATGCAATTCAACTAATCCGCAATATCAGTCATAGCATGATGCCGCCAACATTAAAAAACTTTGGCCTGGAAAGCGCTATGAGCGACCTTTTTCAAAAGATAAACGGAAGCGGCACCCTTAATGCCAGTGTACGTTTTCATGATTACCGTACCCGCTTAAAATTAGAACAGGAATTATTGATATTCCGCATAATACAGGAACTGGTAAATAATATCATTAAACATAGCAATGCCGGCTTTATACATCTTACTCAAAATGCCAATGCCACCCATAGTTATTTCAGGCTTCACCACGATGGCCAGGGTATTGTACAAACCGAGTTTGACAGGTTAAACCATGTTTCAACCGGCTTGGGATTAAAAAATATAGCCAGCCGCATTAAAGTTTTAAATGGCCGCATTTTTTTTGAAATTGATCCCAGTCATACCTATTACAAAGTAACATTAGAAATACCTAAAGATTCGACGTATTAATGTAGCCGGGCTTTTTCGATACTGCATATGGCACATAATTTTGAGAATTTGATAGTAAACCAATTAAATTGAATTAATTCAGGATTGTTTAAATTTGGAATATTCCCTTCAAATTGAAACCCCAATTCTTTTTCATAGATTTGTTTAACCCAATTTTTTATGGAACTCATTAAAGTTGCGATAGCCGATGACCATCAGATTTTCAGGAAAGGAGTAATTCTTTCTATGCGCACTTATACAGATATAAAATTTGTAATGGAAGCAGAAAATGGCGAAGATCTTTTGGCAAAAATTCCTGAAGCGGCCCCTGATGTAATTCTATGCGATTTAAAAATGCCCCTAAAAGATGGCATAGACACTACCAAACAGATTACTAAAGATTTTCCTTCAATAAGAGTGATTATCTTAACTATGTATGAGGATGAACGGTTTGTGGGCCACCTGATGGATTGTGGTGCGGCAGGGTATTTATTAAAAAGCACAGATCCTGAAGAAATAAGAAAAGCCATTATGGAAGTAATGCGCACTGGCTTTTACCTGAATCCTTTTGTAAATAAGATATTGATAAAAAAGAATTACAGTAAACAAAAATTTAACCATAGCCTATCCACAGAAATAATTGTAAGCGAACGTGAAAAAGAAGTACTGACCCTGGTTTGTATGGAATATACTGCTACAGAAATTGCCAAAAAATTGGATATAAGTTCCAGAACAGTAGAGGCAATAAAAGACAGACTAATGGAACGTTTTGGCGTTAAGAATTCTGTAGGCCTGGTTTTTTATGCCATGAAAAATCAACTGATTGATTAGATACTGCATTTATTAAGTAATAAATACGGTAGTTAAAAAAGCCCAAATAATTTTGAATCAATACTCGTTATTATTTGCCCTAAATGCTCTTCATTTTCTGCAAACTTATTTTTATCTGCATCTATAATCAACAAAGGGCCTTCCTTATAATTATCAATAAAATTATTATAGAAATCGTTGAGTTTTTTTAAATAATCCAGTCTTATATTCTCTTCATACTCTCTGCCTCTTTTTTGTATTTGAGCTACCAGTGTTGGCACAGACGCTTTTAAATATATCAATAAATCCGGTGGTTGTACCATAGTTTTTAATGTTTCAAAAAACTGGTAGTAGTTGTCAAAATCCCGTTTGCCCATCAGGCCCATGTCGTGCAGGTTAGGTGCAAATATGTTGGCATCTTCATATATGGTTCTGTCTTGTATTACCGTTTCTGTACCATGCTGAATTTCTAGTAACTGCTTAAGCCGGCTGTTTAAAAAAAATACCTGGAGGTTAAAGCTCCACCTCGGCATATCTTCATAAAAATCATTGAGGTAAGGGTTATGGTCCACATCTTCAAATTGTGGTATCCATTTATAATGTTTGCTTAACATTTCTGTTAAAGTAGTTTTACCGGCACCTATATTTCCGGCTACTGCAATATGTTTTGGTTTTTTTGATTTGGCCATGTTGCCCCAAGCCCTTGGGCTATTTTAAGATTATAAAAAATTGCTGTTTTACTTATTTAAAAGTGAATGTAGGTAAACTTTATAATATTACTGGTACAAAACTTTAATAGTGTTTAATAAAGTGCTTAATAATTAAACCCGATTGCTTCCCGTACCAATTGCATAGTAATTTTTGCACTTGCAGTTGCTTTCGCTGCTCCTTTTTCCATAACGCCTTTAAGATAAGCCTCATCATTTAAAATGTTATTTATCCTGCCTCTTATGGGACTTATAAAGTTTACCATATCTTCAGCTAATTGCTTTTTCATATCGCCATACCGAATTGTACAATTATTATAATCGTTTTCAAATTTCACAATTACATCTTCTGCACTTACCAATTTCACTAAACCAAAAACGTTTTCGATATAATCAGGTTTTATTGAATTCATAGCAGTTGGCCCTCCATCCGTTTTGGCTTTCATCACTTTTTTCCTTATTATATCATCCTCATCAGACAGGAACAAAGTAGCCATTTGGTTTTCACTTTTACTCATTTTTCCTGAGCCATCCAGACTGGGAACTTTTACCAGCTCCTGGTTATAATTAAAAGCATAAGGTTCAGGAAAAACTACTCCATAACGATGGTTAAAGCGATTGACATAAGTTCTTGCAAACTCCAGGTGCTGCTCCTGGTCCTTACCAACAGGCACATATTTGGCACGGTGTAAAAGAATATCTGCCGACATTAAAACCGGGTAGGTCAGTAATCCGGCATTGACATTATCAGGGCTCTGCCGAACTTTCTCTTTAAAAGTAACTGTTTTCTCCAACTCGCCTGTATACGCCAGCATGTTTAAATATAAATACAATTCAGCTGTTTCATACACATGGCTCTGACAGTACAATGCCACTTTATCAGGGTCTAAACCACAGGCAATATTTTCAGCCATTACCCTGTGCACATTAGCTTTTAGCTGTTTGGTATCAGGATGCGTTGTAAGCGAATGCAAATCGGCTACCATAAAATAGCAGTCAAAGTCTTCCTGCATCTTTACATAATTGCGTATAGCCCCAAAGTAATTACCCAGGTGTAAAAATCCGGTTGGCCGGATGCCACTCATTACTATTTCTTTTTTCTTAGTCATAAAGGACGGTAAAGATAACAAAACTCAATAGCCATCAACCAATAGTTACCAGGAAAATTAAATGCCATTCATATAAATCATCATGCCCTGTCAGCCTAATCCATTATTTTTGTTTGATGGAAGTAAACGATACCCTTGTTGATAAAATTGCACATCTTGCAAGGCTTCAGTTTAATGATGCAGAAAAAGCAGCTATTAAAACAGATCTGCAGAAGATGATTGTATTTGTAGAAAAATTAAACGAACTGGATACAACCGGCATTGAACCGCTGTTACACATGAGCGATAATATTAACATACTTAGAGAAGACGAGGTAAAGGGCAGTATCAGCAGCGTGGAGGGTTTAAAAAACGCCCCCTTGCATGATACCCAATTTTTTAAGGTACCTAAAGTAATTAAGAAATAATATTCGTATAAATATGTTGATAGTTTGATAGGTTTGCTAAATTAACTATCATTGAGGCATAGCTATTGGATGTAAATAAGCTTTTAAAGAATCAATAAATAAATACCATCATGCAGGGAATTATTCATTTAGAAAATATTTGTAAAAGCTATTATTTAGGCAAGCAGGAACTGGAAGTATTGAAAGGTATCAATATTGATATTTTAAAAAATGAATACGTTGCATTGATGGGGCCAAGCGGATCGGGTAAATCCACTTTGATGAACATTTTAGGTTGCCTTGATACCCCTACAAGAGGAAAATATATTTTAAATGGGCATGATGTAAGTCGCATGATTGATAACGACCTTGCTGAAATACGCAACAAGGAAATTGGTTTTGTATTTCAACAGTTTAATTTATTACCAAGATTAACAGCGGCAGAAAATGTAGCACTGCCTCTTATTTACAGTGGTATTGGAAGAAAGGAAAGAACTGAAAGGGCCATGGAAGTTTTAGCAAAAGTAAAATTAGTTGACCGAAGCCATCATAAACCAAATGAATTAAGTGGCGGGCAATGCCAAAGAGTAGCCATTGCAAGAGCATTAATAAATGATCCTGCTATTATCCTGGCCGATGAACCTACCGGTAACCTTGATTCTAAAACATCACATGAAATAATGAATATCTTAGGGAAGATACATAATGACGGCAATACGGTTGTATTGGTAACGCATGAAGAAGATATTGCCGCCTTTGCCCATCGAGTAGTGCGTTTAAGGGATGGCGTTATAGAAACAGATAAATTGAATGCCCACCCTTCCTTAATAAGCCAGTCCGCCTGACCTTTATTTTTTGTAAACTAATCATTCTTTTTTTTGTTGCTTTGCTATAATAACTATTAACAAGTAAAATATGGCAATGAAGATTTATACCAAAACCGGCGACCTTGGTAAAACAAGTTTGATTGGCGGAACAAAAGTCCCTAAAAGTCATTTACGCATTGAAACCTATGGTACGGTTGATGAATTAAATTCTCATATCGGCCTGGTAAGCGACCTTATTGATGACCCGGCATCTAAAATTATTTTAAAAGAAATCCAGGACCGTTTATTTACTATTGGCTCTTCACTGGCATGCGACCCGGAGAAAGAACCGCTCATGAAAATGCCTGATCTTAAAGAGGGCGATGTTGTTTTACTGGAAAAAGAAATAGACCGGATGAATGAAGTACTTACACCAATGAAATTTTTTATTTTGCCCGGGGGCCATGTTGCTATTTCTTCCACACATGTTGCCCGTTGTGTTTGCAGGCGTGCAGAAAGGTTATGTGTAAATATGCAGGAACATGAATTATTTGTAGATCCGTTGGTAATAAAATATATAAACCGCTTAAGCGATTATTTATTTGTTTTGTCAAGATATGTTGCACACCTATTGAAAGTAGAAGAAATAGCTTGGAAACCTAGGATTAATTGATAATGAAATAATGGATAATTGATAATGTTTTCAATTTGAAAACCCTGCTTAATTATCAATTATTAATTATAACCCCGTCTTTCATATGTAATATCCGGTCGCTCATTTGAGCCAGTTCTTCATTATGTGTTACAATTAAAAAGGTTTGTTTAAACTGATCCCGAAGATCAATAAAAAGCTGGTGCAATTCTTTTGCATTGGCACTATCTAGGTTGCCCGTAGGTTCATCGGCCATGATGATTGATGGGTCGTTAATAAGCGCCCTTGCCACGGCTACCCTTTGCTGTTCGCCCCCGGAAAGTTGCTGTGGTTTGTTCTCTAACCGGCCAGATAAGCCTAAAGTTGTTAACAAATTAATAGCTTTTTCGGTTATTTCCTTTTTTTTTCTGCCTGCAATCCAGCCGGGAATACATACATTTTCCAGGGCCGTAAACTCGGGCAATAAGTGGTGAAACTGAAATACAAAGCCAATATTTCTATTACGAAAAGCGGCTAATTTTTTACCATTCAGCGCTTCAATCCGTTCTCCTTTTAACGAAACTGACCCTTTATCTGCAGTATCTAATGTGCCAAGAATGTGTAGCAGCGTGCTTTTTCCGGCTCCCGACGACCCGACGATGCTGACAATCTCTGCTTCTTTAATATGTATGTCTACACCCCTTAAAACCGGCAGGCTACCATAATTTTTTATAATATTTGTTGCTGTAAGCATGTGGCTAAAGTAACCAATTATTAATTATTTAAACGCAATTAATAGTATTATTTGCCCGTTTAAAATAAAAAATAAAAGACCGGATTAAAAAACACATTTGTTTAATTCCACCAAACTTTTACATTTGCAAAAAATTAAACCCATTTAGACGATGTTTTGGACACTAGAATTGGCCTCTCATTTAGAAGATGCTCCATGGCCGGCAACAAAAGATGAAC
>JAYVZR010000032.1:0-17812 GCA_043783135.1 Ferruginibacter sp.
CTTCAATATTTATTTACAATTATTTTAATAAAAATAAATTTACAGGCAAAGACAAATCAATAGCAGTACTTCCTTTTAAGAATATGAGCGGCAATAAGGACAATGAATATTTCAGCGATGGTATTACAGAAGAAATTACAACACAGTTAGCTAAAATTGCACACCTGAAAGTAATTTCCAGAACTACCGCTATGCTGTACAAAAATTCAAAAAAATCTGTAAAAGAAATTGCTGAAGAGATGGGTGTTTCTTCAATATTAGAAGGCAGTGTGCAACAATCGGGTCAGGAAATAAGAATAACTGCGCAATTAATTGACGCCAACACCCAGGAGCATATTTGGGCAGAACATTATGATCAAAAAAATCTGAATGATATATTTTCCATGCAGAGCGAAGTAGCACAGAATATAGCTGAACAGCTTGATGCCCATTTATCCAGCGAAGAAAAAAATAATATTGAAAAAAAATCTACTACTAATACTGAAGCGTACAATCTTTATCTCAAAGGCCGGTATTTCTGGAATCAGAGAAATGCACCATCGTTAAAAAGGGGGATTGCTTATTTCGATTCAGCAATTGCAGTTGACCCACTGTATTCAAAGGCTTATTCCGGAATGGCAGATTGCTATGCATCTTTGGGTTATGGAAGTTTTTTGGCTCCTTCAGATGCAGCATTAAAAGCCCAGGCAGCAGCTTTGAAAGCGCTTGAGCTTGATTCTACATTGGCCGAACCACATGCCTCATTGGGTTACATTAAATTTTATTATTCATGGGATTGGCATGGTGCTGAACAGGAATTTTTAAAAGCTATTGCACTAAATCCAAATTATGAAATTGCTTATGACTGGTATGGTGTTTTTCTTACAGCTATGGGGAGACTTGAAGATGCCCGTAAAGTAATTGAAAAAGCGCAGCAAATAGCTCCCTTATCAGCATTTATTAATACTGATATGGGGTTTAATTTATATTACCAAAAAAATTATGATAAAGCCATTCAATCATTAAAATCAACTATTGATTTAAACTTCGGCTTCCTGTTGGCCCACCTCTGGCTCGCCCGTACATACCAGGCAATGAAAATGTATAAAGAGGCGTTGGAAGAATATCAAACAGCGCAAACAATTGCCCCTAACTGGGTACCCACAGTTGCAGGGATAGGAAATATTTATGGATTAACAGGTCAGAAAATTGAAGCAAAAAAAATATTAGACAGCCTCAAAGAAATGTCGTCTCAAAAATATGTTACCCCTTATGGAGTTGCATTGGTCTATGCAGGTTTAGGAGAAACGGACAAAGTATTTGAGTATCTTGAAAAAGCATATCACGATCGTTCCAATTGGCTTGTATGGCTCAAGTTGGATCCCAGGTGGGATTCCGTAAGACCCGATAAGCGCTTTATTGACCTTGTTAAAAAGGTGGGCTTACCTTCTTAACAAAGAAATGGATATTCACCCGGCTGCAACTCATATCTCAACACACCGGTTGCGTCGCATACTTTTACTGATGTAATTTTTGTTCGGCAAAATGCAAAAAGTCTAATATCATGGTAAAACTATTTAAGAATATACAAATAATAGTACATTTTTTCAACCCTTCATATGCATTGATAAGAATGTCAATGCATTTTTTTGCGGTATCAAACAAGCGGTCAAATTAATGTATATTACTCTTCATCGATTTTAGTTTATTATTTATGCCAAGCCAAAACCGCCAACTCACTGCTATTCTTTTCACCGACATTGTTGGCTACACTGCCATGATGCAGCAGGATGAACAAAAAGCCCTTGCTGTTACCAGGCATTATATTGCAGTTTTAAATAGATCTGTAGAAATTCATCATGGGCAAATTTTGAATGACTATGGAGATGGGAGCCTTTGTACTTTTCCAAGTGTAATAAATGCATTGCATTGCGCAATTGAAGTACAGCAGCAGTTACAAACTGAGCCAAAAGTTCCGTTACGTATTGGCTTGCACTCAGGTGAGGTTTTTTTTGAAGGCAGTAAAGTTATGGGCGATAGTGTAAATGTTGCTTCCCGCATTCAGTCTCTTGGCCATGCCAACACTATTTTATTTTCTAAAGAAATTTTTGATAAGCTAAAAAATCAACCTGAATTCAAATCCATTTCTCTCGGTCAATTTGAATTTAAAAATGTGGATGAGCCGATGGAGATTTTTGCATTGGCAATTGATGGTTTGAAAGTACCCAAGCGGGAAGATATGAGCGGCAAACTGAAAGAAATAGAAATAAAATCAACGAGAAAAAAAATATTTGCTGCTATTACAATTATTCTTTTACTCGCAGTAGGCTTTTTTATACTATAGGATTTACTGGAGAAAAAACGATTGCTGTTTTACCTTTTGACAACACTGGTGTAGATAAAAGTGAAGACTATATTTCAGACGGTATTACGCAGGAAATCATCCAAAACCTTTCTAAGATTTCCTCACTTCAAAAGGTAATTGGATGGATATCCGTAAAGAGTTTTAAGAATACAACCAAGTCTCTCAAACAAATTGCAGAAGAATTGGGTGTCGCTGCTGTTCTTTCAGGCACTATTCAAAATCAAGGGAAAAAATCACATATAGATGTAGCATTGACTGAGGTAGGTACCAATAAACAAATTTGGGGGCGGAGTTTTGATTACAGCGGTAAAGATCTTCTTTCTATTCAATCAGAAGTTGCCGCACAGATAGTTACCGCCATGAAAGCAACTTTGACTCCGGAAGAAAAAAAGAGTCTTTCAAAAAATTATACAGAAAATGTGGCAGCCTATAAATTCTACCGTAAAGGCCGGTTCTTTTGGGATCAAAGAAGCAAGGAAAGTTATGACAGTGCAGAAGTGTACTATAAAAAGGCAATCGAATTAGATCCTGACTATGCACTTGCTTATGCTGGTCTTGGAGACCTTTATACTTTTAACCAGAAAGGTTTGTCACAACTGGAAGCGATACCCATTGCAAGAGAATATGCTATGAAGGCCTTATCACTCGACAGCACACTTACTGAAGCACAGACGACAGTAGCTTTTATACAATTTCAATTTGATTACGATTTCTCAGGCGCCAAACTGGCTTTTCAAAAAATAATCCGTGATAATCCAAATTACCCGATTGCACATTTATATTATGGAAATCTATTGCTTTATACAGGACATTTTAAAGATGGAATTAATGAAAATAAAAAAGCACTCAGCCTCGATCCGCTTTCCACTATACTGAATTCTGTATTGGGCAGAAATTATTATTACGAACGGGAGTACGATTCGGCTATTATACAACAGCAAAAGGCCCTCACATTGAATCCAAATTTCAAAGGGGCTAATATGACCTTAGGCCTCGCTTATTTGCAAAAGAAACTTTACCCTAAGGCCATTGATGCATTTTCAAAATTGCCGCCACTTTCATATGACCAGGGTAACAGCGGGCTTTTCATGTTGTCTTATACTTATACACTTACAGGGGATTTAACAACAGCAAAAGCGATACTGGAGAAAGTTCCGGAAGAATTCCGATTGGAATGGCCATACTATTTGTCATATGTTTACCTGGGCATGGGGGATACTGATGAAGCACTAACGCAACTGGAATATGCATACAAGGCTCGTTCACTCGGAATGGTCTTTTTAAAAACTGAACCCGTCTTTGACCCCATCAGAAATGAGCCAAGATTTAAGGCGTTGATGAAGAAGATGAACTTTGAATAATGTTTCCAAAAAAATAGTTCTACATTAGTAGCTCATTCCTGCTTTTCTTTCTTTATTATTTATGCCAAACCAAAACCGACAACTCGCCGCTATTCTTTTCACCGACATTGTTGGCTACACTGCCATGATGCAGCAGGATGAAGGAAAGGCAGTTGAAATGGTAAAGCGGTATATTGCTGTTTTGCAAAAAACAGTAGGTACTCATGCCGGTAAAATTTTGAATGATTATGGTGATGGCAGCCTTTGCAGTTTTACAAGTGCTACCCAGGCCATTAAATGCGCTGCGGCCATGCAGATACAATTTCAAACAGGCTTAGCAATTCCACTGCGTATTGGCATGCACATTGGCGAAATATTTTTTGAAAATGGAAAAGTATTGGGCGATGGTGTGAATGTTGCTTCACGCATCCAGTCATTGGGGCAAGCAAATACAATTTTGTTTTCAAAAGAAATTTTTGATAAGATAAAAAACCAGCCTCAATTCAAATCCATTTCTCTTGGCAAGTTTGAATTTAAAAATGTGGATGAGCCAATGGAAATATTTGCATTGGCAAATGAGGGATTGATTGTTCCGGCTAAAGAACAAATGAGTGGCAAGCTGAAAGAAATTCAAAAAAAATCTTCCCGCAGAAACTGGATAATTACAATTGCTGCAGTTGCATTATTAATTGCAGCATTTTTTATTTATAAAAAATTTTACAGCACTCAGGAATTTTCCGGTGAGAAATCTGTTGCTGTATTACCATTCGAAAATACAGGCCCCGACAACAGTGAAGAATATATTTCGGATGGCATTACACAGGATATTATCAACAACCTTTCTAAAGTTGCTTCGCTGCAAAAAGTAATTGGATGGTTTTCTGTAAAGACTTTTAAAAAAACTACAAAAACAATAAAACAAATTGCTGATGAATTAAGTGTTTCATCAATTCTTACCGGCAGCATACAAAGACAGGGTGATAAAATTCATGTTATTGCAGAACTACTTGAAGTAAGCACCGGCAAACAATTGTGGAGCGAAAATTATGATTACAACAGCAGAGACCTTTTATCCATACAAACAATAGTAGCAGGCGAAATTGTAAAAGCGCTTCGGGCGAGCTTAACGCCTGAAGAAAAGAAAGGCCTTTCTAAACATTATACTGAAAATGTAGAAGCTTATAAATTTTACCGCAAGGGGCGTTACTTCTGGGACACAAGAACTAAAGCAACATTCGACAGTGCAGAAGCTAATTACAAACGGGCCATTGAAATTGATCCTGATTATGCATTGGCTTACGCAGGCCTTGCCGATTGTTATATCTATAACCAGAAAGGTTTAATTCAAACCGAAGCAATTCCCATTGCCCGCGATTATGCTATGAGAGCTTTGACACTGGATAGCAATCTTTGTGAAGCGGTTACTTCATTAGGTCTCATTCAATCTGCTTTTGATTATGACTGGGCTAAATCAAAAAAGACGCTGGAAAAAGCAATCAGCCTCAATCCTAATTATGCCTTTGCCCATTTGTTTTATGCAAACCTGCTTCAATACACTGGTGAAAGCGAAGAAAAAGGTATTCAGGAAACTAAGAAGGCGCTGGAACTTGAACCACTTTCTGTACAAATAAACTGGATCCTCGGAAGAAACTATTGGCTGGCGCGTAAATATGATTCGGCCAATGTACAATTTAAAAAAACACTTATGCTCGACCCGAAAAATGGCCTTGCAAAAGGAACCCTGGCCCTTGTGCTTCTGGCTCAAAAAAAATTTTCAGAAGCATTTGATTTGATAATGCAATTCCCAAAAACTGTAATAAGCACATCAGCTGATTACCGGTGGCCTTATTTTGTTTATGCAAAAGCCCTTTCAGGAGACACCGTTCTGGCGAAAGCAGAATTACAAAAAAACCTGGCAGAAAACACCAATCTTAACCCTTATATTTTGGCCCGCGCTTATGTAGGGCTTAAAGATTATAATCAGGCTTTAAATCAACTGGAAATTGCCTATAATGTAAGATTCCTTGCTATGTATTTTATCAATGTTGACCCTACTTTTGATCCTATCAGGAACGAGCCACGATTTAAAGCTTTGATGAAGAGGATGAATTTAGAATAATCCTCTAATTCATTTAAAAGAATTAAATTAGAAGTTACGTTTAAAGCTCTCGTAACTAATGCAGCAACAAAACCGTCAGCTCGCCGCAATTCTTTTCACCGACATTGTTGGTTATACTGCTATGATGCAGAAGGATGAACAAAAAGCTCTTGCTGTTACCAGGCATTATCTTACGGTTCTAAATAAATCAGTTGAAATTAATCATGGGAAAATATTGAATGATTATGGAGATGGGAGCCTTTGTACTTTTCCAAGTGTAATAAATGTATTGCATTGTGCAATTGAAGTACAGCAGCAGTTGCAAACTGAGCCAAAAGTACCGATGCGTATAGGCTTGCACTTAGGAGAAGTATTTTTTGAAGGCAATAAAGTAATGGGCGACAGTGTGAATGTTGCTTCCCGCATCCAGTCTCTTGGTCAGGCCAACACTATTTTATTTTCTAAAGAAATTTTTGATAAGATAAAAAATCAACCTGAATTTAAATCAGTTTTGCTTGGTAAGTTTGAATTTAAAAATGTGGATGAGCCAATGGAAATATTTGCATTGGCAAATGAGGGATTGAAAGTCCCGAAGCGGGAGGAGATGAGTGGAAAATTGAAGGAGATGGAAAAAAAATCAACAAGGAAAAAAATGTTTGCGGCGATTGCAATTTTTCTTTTGCTAGCTGCAGGTTTTTTTATTTATAAAAATCTTACTCAACCTACAGGATTTACAGGGGAAAAAACCATTGCTGTATTACCATTTGAAAATACTGGAGCTGACAATAGTGAGGAATATATTTCTGATGGGATTACTCAAGACATAATTAGTAACCTGTCAAAAATTTCATCATTACAAAAAGTTATTGGCTGGTTTTCAGTCAGAGCATTTAAGAAAACAACCAAAACTTTGAATGAAATTGCCAAAGAACTTGGAGTAGCAGCTATTATATCAGGGTCAATACAAAAGAATGCTGACAAGATGCATGTAATTGCAGAGTTAACAGAAGTAAATACAAAAAAACTATTATGGAATTATGATTCAGTATATAGCAGTAAAGATCTGCTGACAATTCAGTCAACTATTGCAGGAGAAATAGTTAGTGCAATGAAAGCAAGCCTGACAGCGGAAGAAAAAAAGAATCTTACAAAACACTATACTGATAATATAGAAGCTTATAAGTTTTATCGAAAAGGTCGCATTTTTTGGGATCAGCGAACAAAAGAGAGTTTTGACAGTTCACAAATATATTATAATAAGGCTATTGAACTTGACCCTGATTATGCACTTGCTTATTCCGGCCTTGCTGATCTTTATATATACAATCAAAAAGGTTTATTACAAACTGAGGCAATACCCTTTGCCAGGGATTATGCTTTGACAGCTTTGTCACTTGACAGTACGCTCAGCGAAGCACTTACAACAATTGGTGCTATTCAAAGTTTATTTGATTATGACTGGGTGAAATCGAAAAACACATTGCAAAAAGCTATTACCCTTAATCCCAATTACCCCACAGCTCATTTATTTTACGGAAACTTGCTGCAATACACAGGTGAAAGTACAGAGCAGGGAATTAGCGAAATAAAAAAAGCGTTGTCCCTTGATCCGCTTTCGAGGAATCTTAATTATGCGCTGGGGAGAAATTATTATTATACTCATAAATATGACTCAGCTTTTGAGCAGCTTAAAAAAACCTTAGCACTCAATCCAAATTTTAATCTTGCAAAAGGTAACCTCGCTTATGTTCTTTTGGAAAAGAAAAATTATACTCAGGCATTTGAAATCATCAACCAGCTTAATGATTCGGGAATTTCCAAAATAGATTATTACAAGGGAGCAAGTTTGAGCTATGCTTATGCAGTTTCCGGCGATAAAGCCCGTGCAAAGGCAGAACTGCAAAAAACCTTATTAGAATATCCCGGTCAATCCCCATACAATATAGCCCGTGTTTATATTGCACTGAATGATTATGATCAGGCATTAAAGAATCTTGAGAAGGCTTATGAGCAAAGAGAGCTTTGGATGTATGGGCTCAAAGCAGACCCAACGTTTGATCCAATTAGAAATGAACCTAGTTTTAAAACATTGTTGAAGAAGATGAATTTAGAATAATAGAATCATTATTTAAGCCGCATAGGCGTAACCAGTAAGTTCTTTGAATGTCTTTGTTTTTACTTTAACTACCCGTAGCATAATTGCTTTAAAAATTCCTTGTTCTGTATTTCTGCGGTTGGTCCTGAAGCAATACTCGTCAAGATATTTTTGGTAATGCTTTTCACTGCATTGATGATGTATTCCCCTGAGCCATCCTTTCATATTCATAATTTGCTGGTGAACTTCCGGAAAGGCTTTTCCTTTGTCACTTTTTATCTGTTTGGCTTCAGGAAATTTTTCTTTCAGTTTGTTATAGCTGGGATATTCATCTGTTACTACCGATGCACCGGATGCTCCCTTCGCCTCTATTATTGGATAAAGGGTAACCTTTTTGTAGTTGCTGATTTACTCATGGACAGTTCCGGCATGTTAGAATGACAAAGGGTAAAACAATTATGGTAGGGCTTTTTGCCGAAGAGAAAGTAGTAGAGTTTGATTTGGAAGGTAAAGAAATCTGGTCTGCCCCTGTAGAATCTGCATGGTCGGTAATAAAACTTAATAATGTGAATGTGCTGGTATCGGGCGATGGAAAAAGTTACACAAGGGAAGATAAATAGAAAGGGCGAAACACTGTGGGAGTTTACCCAGGCTGATGCCCCGTTTAAATTGTATAACAATCAAACAGCAACCCGTTTAGCGAATGGAAATACCGTTATTTCAAATTGGGTTGCAGGTAATAAAAATATTGATGAATGGAATACCAGTGTACAGGTTTTTGAAGTAACCCCGGATAAAAAAATTGTATGAGCTTTGTCTTCCTGGAAAAATCCTGATTTAGGTCCAAGCACTTATATACAATTACTTGATGAACCCGGGAATCCGGAAAATGGTGATTTGCAAAGTTAGAATTGAAAATACCTTGTATAAGATTTTATAACTATTACCCCCTTGTTCCTACAAATTATAAATGAAAACAATATTGTCAAATTATATTTTTCTGGATGAGGGCACAGTTTCCAACAGCCGTTTGCCAGTAATTGTTTACAAAAAGGCATGTAGCACTGATGATAATGCACAATGGTTTGAGCATTTTTTTCAAACTAATAACTGCACAAATAACTGGGCGGGGGATAGTATTCTATGGTCTCCGAAAAATTCATTCAGGGATTTTATAACTGGTATATACACCAGCTAATTTTTTGCCCCACTGGCTGGCGTTAAAAAAAGTTTGGTACAGGATAAAACAACCGCAAATAATTAATACCGCACCGGTGAGCCGGTTGATCACCTGCAGGTTCCGCATAGTGAGCCGGGGCCTTATCTTACCAGCCAGCAATACCTTTAGTGTATCCGAACCTATATTCACCAACAGGCATACTGAAAAAATTACGATTCGTTCAGCAACTGTATTAGTATTTGCAAAAACCGTAGCTGCAGTCAGCCACTCAAAAAATAAAATGGGATTAAGGGTATTGATAGAAAAACCGGTAATAAATAACCTTGCCATATGCCCGTGACCAATGTGACTGTTTACGCCGACCGCCTGCGGCAACACAGCAGGTTTAAAAAAAGTATAGTAGCATCCCAGTGCCACCAGCAACAGGCCACCCCCATAGCCAATCTGCCTGATATAAGTATTTGCAAGATGGGCGGTAAAAACAGAGAAGGTATTACTTAATACCACAAAGAGAATATCGCTGAGCCAGATGCCTGCAACAAAACTAAAGCCTCCCCGGATGCCGTTATCCAAACTTTGTTTTATTACAGTAAATAAAATGGGCCCTACTGATATAGCAAGATATAAGCCCATAGTAAAACCGGTGATCAATGCCTGCAACATAATGATTGAATTGGGTGTTAAAGTACCCACAAGATACTATAAGACCGGAGTATTTCTAGCCCTTGTTGGTATCTAACTTTTAATCAAAATAAAATACATTCCGGAGGCCGATATTGTGTTTTAGATGAGAGGTGTAGAATCAACAAAGGCAAAAATTTTAAATGCAACCCTTTTATTTGTTATGTTGTCTTAATTAATAAAAACTGCTATTATGAAAATATACGGCAATCTTGTTTTCAGTTTATTGATCATCTTTTCAGCAGCCAGTTGCAAAAAAGATGAAATGAAGGCTTTAGAAAATGGGCAGATAGAATTAACATTGAATAATTGTGGTACTCCAAAAAATGAAGGCAATAATTCTTCAGTAAACGTGACAGTTTGTTTTACCAAGCTTGTTTCTGAAAGCCGATGCCCTACTGGTGCAGAATGCATTTGGGAAGGCTATGCCCAATGCGAATTTTCCATCAACATTGATGGCGAAAACAAAAGCTTTAAGTTAGCGACTCTAAAAAATCTTTTACTAAATACGGATACCATTATCAATGGTTCTAAAATTTCCTTAGTGAGCGTATTACCTTACCCCGATATCACAAAACCCGCAAGCGAACCATACAGGGTCATTTTAAAAATTGAACATTGATATCTTCGTTCCCAGGCGAGTCTGGCCTTAGCCGACTCGCAGTACTACTGAGCCAAAATAATAATTTCATCGTATCGCTAAATTTTATATTTGTGGGAGCAGGGAAAATATTCCGCAATGAATTTTCTTGAGCTGGATGATATTGATTTAAAGAATAGTACTGTGTTCTTAGAACGGTGAGTCCTGGTCCGCAGAAGAAATCATTTTTATTTCAATTGCGCAATTGCCACTGCATAAGGTTTAAGAACAACAGCACTATCGTTTAACTGTATTTGCCCAATTGGATTATCCCCTGTGCTCATATCAACAAAATATACCCTTGCATCTTTTGCTTCTGCCGGCAGGTTAATCTTTATTTCTTTATTACGGGGATTGATCAACAGTATTTTTTTTCCTTTTGAAGTAACAAAAGCCTGCGATATAATATCAGCATCTTTTACTTCAGTTGAAACCAATTTATCGCCGGGGCCAAAATTATCTAACAGCAATTTTAATATCCAGTAACGTGAATTAGGTTTTCCATTTTGCCAGTTCATCATACTCACATCAGGAAATTGTGTGGGATAACCCACCAGCTGCGATTCGCCCGCAATATCAATTCCCAGTTTTGTCAGTTCCATATAAATATGGGCAAACATGGCGCCGGATAAATTCCAGTATGGGGCAGGGATATCATCACCAAGATTTGAGTTAATGATGGTGCCAATTTCATTAACAGTAGTAAAAGTTTTTGGCGACAACCTTTTGCGAATGCTTTCAATAAATTTCACTTTCTCAAGGAACGCAGTTGATTTATCAAAAAATGTATATTGATAACTGTCCAATGATTGGTCAGCATACAATTTTGTTCCATAAAAATGATAAGAGATACCATCTAACGGAATGCCGGGTTTATGGTTCTTTGGGTTTAGAAAATATTCAAAGTATTCTGGCCTTGCATTAAATGCAAGCGATATACCAACAAACTTTGTTGAAGGAGAAATTTTCTTTAATTTACCCACAATGGCATCATACATTTTTGTGTATTGCTCCACAGAAATATTATGTTCAAGATCCGGTTCATTCAACACTTCCCAATAAGGAATAGTATAAAAGTGGTTTGATTGATGAAACTTACCCAGTTCATCTGTAAAGCCTCCCCTGGTGTACCAGCTAAATAATCTTGCATAATAATTGGCGAGTTCATTCATTGTTGTATCTCTTAATTCAGTACCATCATTATATGCCCAAAAAACTTCGTAAGCATTTTCAGGATAAGGCATATCATAATTAATCTTCCACAACCATGAAGGTGTGGTGCTGAAATTAATCATCACACTGTGTCCTTTTGTTGCATTCATTATAGCTTCCATTGTACTGTCTAAATAAGTAAAATCCCAAAAGGTTGCTGTTTTTGTTGGCCGCTTTAATTCTGCCACTGCCATCTTAGGGTAAGGAAACCATGGCACATAACGAACATAGTCTGCTCCCAGATTTTTTAATGCCTGGAATGTCTTTGCATGAATAGATGAGCCAGGCCTGACTGCCGGGTTTTCTACCACCTGTAGTGTAGGAGTGGTTTTAGATATCATGATTATTTTATTCCAGTCAACTGTTAGTTTGTTTTCCTGTGCAAACAATATATTGGTTAATGACAAAACAATAATGATGACTGTCAACAGAAATTGCTTTGATAACAGCAATAGTTTTTTATGAACTGGTTTTTTACAGCAGATGCTGCAATTTATATCCAAACTGTTTTGACCCGCAGCAATAAAATTCATTTCCATATATTTTTTGTTTATAGTATCAGCAAACTTTAATTATTTCCATATTAAGCAGTTTACCCAGTTTATGAATCTTGCCGGCAATATGCCCTACTCCAACAGCGCAATGATGTGCGGGCCCATAACTGTTCCATTCATTCATAAATTTTCTTGCGCCAATTGAAAATTTATACCTGCTGTTGGTATTACCAATTTGTAAAATAGCCCCTGCTACAGATTCACCTTCTGCTACCAGCAACATTAATCCCTTATCCTTTCTTTCCACCACACTCAATAAAGTAACAGGTCCGTTTTTCACCATCATTTCCACTGACAGTCCTTTGCCGACTTTTCCATGATACACTTTTAACGGCCGCACTTTGGTTTTACCTTCTGCAATAGCAATATGGCCCGGGCCATCATGCCCCATTAATATTACATCATCAGTAAAATCCATTGCATAGTATTCAGTAAAAGAACCACCCACACCAAAACTATCCATTATCTTCATAGCCTGTGCATTTTTGATCTCGTATTCTCCGGCAACAGGTATACCCCTTGCCGTAAGCAAAGAGTTGCCTAATATAATTGAACTGATTGCTTCTTCATTATCTGCATTACCTGTGCCCTTGTAATAATAAGCAATAGACCCAAGCTGGTATTGTTCCACCAGGTTATCAAGCGCCACAGATGTAACGGCTGCTTTTTCCAGTTCTTCTAATGAACAGCCTGGCTGCACATCAAACACATCATTAATAAGCTGTACTCTTTCTTTTATCTGGCTACCCGTTACTGCTTTACGCAATGCTGCCAGTTCTTCTACTTCCAGCAATTCAATGTGCCCGCCAAAATGTGCATAGTGCAATGTAAGGTCTGTATAAATATCAAGCATCCCGCTGTAATAATGTCCTATGCATCCAAGCCTGTTATAGGCCATGACATGAGCAACTTTTGCAGCTTCCACCCATTCTTTTACTTCATTCCAGCATTCTTTATCATTGTGCAGCATTCCTGTTATCTGGTGAAATGGTATGCCGGTGCGGTTAAATACATTGGCTATCTCCGGAACAGCACATGCCGAACAATAGGCAAGCCACTCACCCGTCATCTTTGTACTGTCATCCATATTATTGAAAGCTGTATAGTCGATTGCCGCAGCAGGAGAAAGGTTCAACACAATCACCGGTACTTTTAATCTTTGTACAAAAGGCAGTACAGTAGAAGATAATGCGTAGGTAGTAACATATAAAAAGATGATGTCAACATCCTGCTGCTTAAACATGCGGCCGGTCTCAAATGCTTTATCAGTATTGTCTACCAGGCCAGCGTTGAATACTGATGGATGAATAGCAGCCAGTTTTTGTTCTGCAATATGCAGGTAATTTTCCAACCTTTCCTTTAGCCCGGCAAACTGGGGCCAGTAAGCATCAAGGCCAATACCAAACAAACCAATCTTCATTATTTAAAAGCTTTAGTTGTTATTTACTATCATGATGAATGATGTCCATGGCATTAATGAATCTTTCAATATTCCAATGGAGCAGAAAGCAATCCTTCGATAAGCACGCAATTATTTCTTACATTAGCTGATAACAAAAATATCTTTTCTATTATGTTATGTAAATATAAGAATTGATATTTTATTTGTTTTTTTGATATTCTTGTAACCGATGGCTAATATTAGGTAAGGTAATTAATCGCAGTAATAACAACAAACTTTGAAAAACAACCGGGTTTGTGAAAGTGCGATTTTGTATAGAAAAAGATTTTGTATAAAAAAAGTAAACATGAAAAAAGAAGTATCAAGTTATATTTTTTTGGATGACGGCACTATTCCCAACAACCTTTTACCGGTAATTATTTACAGAAATGTATACAACACTGATAATAATGCACAATGGCTCGAACGCTGTTTTCAAATGAACAACTGGACAAATAACTGGCGGGATATAGTACTGCCCTATGACCATTTTCACAGCACTACGCATGAAGTGTTAGGCGTTAGTAAGGGATCGGTTAGCCTCAAAATTGGCGGGCAAAAAAACGGAAAAATATTTGAAGTATCAGCTGGGGATGTTTTGATATTACCTGCGGGTGTTGGACATTTTGCAGTTTCGGAACACAAAAATTATGAAATTGTGGGAGGCTACCCGGATGGAAAATCATGGGACATGATGACCGGCACTGCTGAAGAACGAAAAGCAGCATTTAGAAATATGGCTTTGTTAACTATCCCAACAACTGATCCGGTGTTTGGTGCAAATGGTGGTCTGATTGATTTGTGGAAATAAAATGAATTGATCTGGGGTCTCAAATAGGCGCATGAATGGGAAGGCAATGATCGTTTGCTTACTGTGGCATATTTAATAAAGGTTTTGGCAATTAGTAACTGCTTGGCACAGGAAGGCCAGCACACTTTGCTCACGCCTCATTCCTGCGCCTATGGAAGTTATATTTTTTTGGATGATGGAACCATTCCCAAAAACCCTTTACCGATAATTGTTTACAGAAATGTATGTAACATAGATGATAATGCGCAATGGTTTGAACACGTAAATGCTGCTGTTGCCTGCAGTTTTATTCGGGAAGCAATGTATACTGTTCTCTAAAGGAAAATAAAGGTATTAAAATTGTTTGGGGGCTTAAATCGACATTAAAATACATAAAGAATATAAAGTCAAATTCTAAGAAACTTTGAAAAACATCGACGGTTATACCAGATTTCCCATTTTCACTACAACCATTTCTTATCCTTGCTGTAACCGTTTCTTCATTGCTGCTTTCAAAAAACAACCTAATTGACGCTGCTTCATCATGAATAAAATCGAAGGGTTTATTATCTGGAACTCGATTTGCGAAAAATAAAAATAGTCCTTCGTCTTTATTTATAAAATTGGGTAAAATAAAAGAAATGAATTTAGGTCGGTGTTTGCCTTTGTCCTTGGCGACACAAATAGTTAAATAATCTTCTTGATTTTGGGCTTCATTATGATACTTAACATCTAAAAATAGTAGAAATCCTTTTTCATTAGGCTCTACATCCCAAGTAAATATTTCAACCGCATGTTTTGCTAATTGAACGAAAAACTCCTGCATTTGGCTAATGATCTTTTTACTTATATTCAAAGCAGCAGGTAAAACTCTTTCAAAACTTATTTCGAGTGGCTTTATTAAGTTGATAAGCTGAGGATGAAGTTCATTAGTATTTTTTCCATCAGTATATTCTTCGATATTGTTTGATACAAATATTGTAATAAAAATATCTTTTTCTAAGTTTTCTTTTAAATATTCCACACTACTTAATAGGATTGCAGCATCGCCAACATTATTCTTTTTATTATGAAATGGAGCTTCATTAGATAAGGATAGTTCATAAATTTTAAGCTTTACTTCTTGGGATATCGGTATTTTTATACAATTATTATTAATAAAGTCTTTAACATCTTGTATATGCTGTTCATTTTCTGCAATCAACTTTTCTAAACCGGTAGAATATTCATTTTGTAATGATTTAATATCGCCGGTTGCATATTTGGAAATATCTGCAAATGCGCTATCCTTTTGTTGGAGTTTGGCTTGTAGCTTCTTAATATTGTCATAACACCTTTCTTTATTCCTTTCCCATTCTGCAAGTATTACATCATTAATTAGAATGGATATTTTGCCTTCCATTTGGAGTACCTTTAAGGAGGATAGTAGTTCAAAATGGAGATTATGGTGATGCTTATTATTGATGGGATCTAGGCCATTGGCTAAATATATCCAGTTATTTGTATCAAGAATTAAATATATCAAGAAACTCGTTTAAAATTGCAGGCAACTCATAAATATACGAAACTCCTTGTTCCAATTACAATTGAATATCAACATAAATGGAACAAATATTTTGAATTACGAGTTACTCTTTTTAAATTATTTATTAAAAATAAGAGTTTTAAAAGTATGCAGAAAATTGTTCTTACACACTATAATCCTGCTCATTCTGGCGCAGGGCTCCAGCCCTGTTGCCATTCGTTACTCATCTTCAATAATTTTACATCAACAACATCAACACAAAAAAAGAATTTAATAAGCGTGCCACAAAGCAACAAAAGTACAAGAGGGCGATGCAACTATGATTACCAGTGCTTCATGGCATGGTCAATAATTTTTTGAACCCCGATAAAGTATAGGAATGACTATGGAGCTGCATATTGTAGCCAAGTTCTCAATAACTAAAATTGGCAATATACTTTATATTCCTAATTTCTTAACTCTGCCTTTCGCCATGTAGCAGCATATTCACTGCATGGTCAAAAGAGCCGGCACGGATTATTTCACCGGCGTTTACAAAAAATATTTCATCAGCATTCTGGATAGTATTTAACCGGTGTGCAATAATAACACGTGTAGTTGTTGCAGGTAGTTTGTTCAATATATCCTGCAGTATTTGTTCAGTAATGGTATCGATATTGGGTGTAGCTTCATCCAGTATCAGCAATGCAGGGTTGCGCAAAACTGCCCGCATAAAAGCAATCAATTGTTTTTGTCCAAGGCTTATACTTTCACCGCCGGAACTGAGTTCTGTGTCAAGGCCTTTTTCAAAAATATTCACCAGGATTTGCAAACCCGCCGCTTTAATTGTCTCTTCCAGTTGTTCGTTTGAAAACCCAATATATTTTTCACTGCCGTACAAAATATTTTCTCTTACTGTTCCTGTAAAAAGAAAAGGCTCCTGCAAAATAAACCCAATCTTGCTGCTGCGTTCTGCAGGTTCGTAAGTGCGAATGTCTTTATTGTCCAGTAATACCAGCCCTCTAACCGGATCGTATAATCTTGCTATCAATGAAGCCGTAGTTGTTTTACCGCCGCCGGTTGGCCCAACCAGTGCATAGGTTTTACCGGGCTCCATTTTAAAATTAACATTGTGCAGAATCTCTTTATTATCATCATATCCAAAAGAAACATCCCGGAATTCCATAATGACACTATCGTTTTTTTCAACAGCAGTAACAGCCATCACTGGCAGGTTGGTTTCCATATTTAAGATGTACGAAATCCTGTCCCACCCTGCCATTGCCACCTGGAAGTTTGCCCATAAAGCAGCCAGTTGCCACAAAGGATTGTAAAAATTAACGGCGTATGCAAGATAACTTACCAGCAGGCCAATTGAAAATTGACCGGTACTAATAAGATAAATACCAACCGTAAGAACAACCATCTGAGCTATTGCTGCAAAAAATCCGTACACCGGTATAAATATATTATTGGCTATGCCGGCAGCTACGGCACTTGTATAGTTTTTTTTGTTGGCATCTTCAAAACGGTTCCTGAAATAATCTCTCCGGTTGAAGGCGATGATCACTTTAAAATCGTTCCCAGGCGAGTCTGGCCTTAGCCGACTCGCAGTACTACTGAGCCAAAATAATAATTTCACCGTTTAGCTAAGTTTTAAATTAGTGGATAGTAAGGAAAATATCCCTTAATGAATTTTCGTAAGCTGGATGATATTGATTTAAACAGTTAATGGTATTGCGCTTCGTAGAACGGTGAGCCCTGCTGCTAAAAAGCAGGCCTGTGCAGAGACTCAACTTTGAAGAAATAATTTACTTTTTTTTGGTAAGCCTTTCATACGCATCCTTAGACTTTTTACTTCCTTTAATCATGCCTATTCTATAATAATATAAAGCACTGTCTTCATTTGGTACTATATACATGCTTCCTTTTT
>JAYVZR010000033.1:0-7036 GCA_043783135.1 Ferruginibacter sp.
ATATTAGGGGTTTTCCTCATGTTAACTTTCAATTGAAATTAATGCTTCAAGGCTTCGAATTGGTAAAATATTCCAATTGAAAATACCCTGTTATTTATTTTTGTAGCTGAAATATCATTAATATTTGACAATCCCAGATTATACCTTGCATCAATTCCAAATCCACTTGGTGTTAAATAACCTGCACCAAAAACCCAGGCTACATCCATTGTTTTGTAGGCGTAATTTACATCAGTAGTAACATTATCAACTTTACTATTAGCGCTTAACAAAAACCCAAATTGAGGGCCAGTTTCAAGTCTAAATCCAGTGCCGATCAGATATTGCAACAGTACAGGTATTTGCAGATAATTCAGATTTGTTTTGAACTCTTTACCTTCCTTTGTCTGTTTAGCACCCTGGCCAGAAAAAAGCAATTCGGGTTGTATAGCAATTTCTTTTGACAAATGAATATGTGCAAGCCCACCAAAATTTGCAGAAATTCTTGAATCGATAGAATTATATGCGGGCGAGCTTAATGTAGCCACATTTAAACCACCCTTTAATCCTAATTCTACATGAGCTTTTTGTGCCTTTATTAATAATGAACCCGTTAACATAGCAGTTAAAAAAAATATTTTTTTCATTTTATTATTTTTGGTTAATAATTTATTTAATACGCCTTAGACAATTAATGTGCCAGTTGAAGGTTGTAGCAAATAGTGGGGGCGCAATTACCCGGTATTAATTATTTATCAAATATTATTGGGTAAATAATTACTCAACAGCCCAATAAAAAAACCGTGCTTTTAAAGGAATGGTTCCATAACTTTCAATAACTGCTTTTATTTTTCCAACATAAAAGGATAGTGGTAATCCGTAACTGGCACAAATGTTTCTTTTATTGTTCTTGCACTTAACCACCTGTATAAATTTAAAATGCTGCCTGCCTTATCGTTGGTGCCGCTGCCTCTTGCACCACCAAATGGTTGCTGGCCCACTACTGCGCCAGTTGGTTTATCGTTGATATAAAAATTGCCGGCACTGTTACGAAGCTTTGCTGTAGCCAGTTCCACTGCAGCCCTATCCTGAGCAATGATAGCTCCGGTTAATGCGTATGAAGAAGTACTGTCTACCAACTCCAGTGTTTTTTCAAAACTATTCGCCGGATAAATATATACAGTTAATACGGGGCCGAAAATCTCTTCGCACATAGTTACGTACTTTGGATTTTTTGCTTCTATTACTGTGGGCTGTATAAAATAACCATTCTTTTTATCACACTTACCCCCTACCCAAATTTCTGCTTTAGCATCTTTTTTTGCATTATCAATATAAGATTTTATTTTGTCAAAACTTTTTTCATCAATCACTGCATTTATAAAATTGGTAAAGTCTTCTACAGTTCCCAAGGATAAACTTTTTACCACAGCAATCAATTTCTTTTTTACTTCTTCTGCAATATTAGATGGTATATATGCCCTCGATGCGGCAGAACATTTCTGCCCCTGGTATTCAAATGCGCCCCTCACCAATGCAGTTACAACTACATCAGGGTTGGCACTTTTATGCGCTACCACAAAATCTTTACCGCCTGTTTCACCAACAATGCGTGGGTACGATTTATACATACCCATGTTCTTGCCAATAGTTTCCCACATATTATTAAATACACCAGTTGACCCGGTAAAATGAACACCGGCAAAATCCCTGTGATTAAAACAAACTTTGCCCAATGTTGGGCCGTCAACATAAATTAAATTGATAACACCATCGGGCAAACCGGCTTCTTTTAAAATACGCATAAACATTTGAGCAGAATATACCTGTGTGTTGGCAGGCTTCCACACTACCACATTACCACACATTGCTGCGCTTGTTGGCAGGTTGCCGCCGATAGCAGTAAAATTGAATGGTGTAATAGCTAATACAAATCCCTCAAGTGGGCGAAACTCAAGCCGGTTGTGCATACCAGGACTGCTGATAGGTTGTTGTTTATATATCTCACTTAAAAAATGAACATTAAAACGCAGGAAGTCAATCAGCTCACAGGCCGAATCTATCTCTGCCTGGTAAGCATTTTTACTTTGCCCCAGCATAGTGGTGCCATTGATATAAGGCCTGTATTTTGTAGCAATAAGGTCAGCCGCTTTTAAAAATATATTTGCACGGTTTTCCCAGCTCAAACTTGCCCAGCTTTCTTTTGCTGCCAACGCTGCTTCTATTGCTTTTTGAATATGTTTCTCATCACCGGTATGAAAATATCCCAGCGTATGGGCAATTTCATGCGGTGGATGCATGGCTATTTTTTTATTGGTACGCACTTCCTTGTCGCCGATATACATGGGTACATCAATTTCTTCTTTTTTAAGTTCGGCCAATACTTCTTTTAATAGTAGTTTTTCTGCTGAGTTTGCGGCGTAAGTAAGTACGGGTTCATTAACCGGCATCGGGTAGTTGAAATATCCTAAATTCATATTGTCTTATTTTAAAGGGCGAAGGTACGTTCATAAAATATTTTTATACGAAACGGATTAACAAATTAATTCAATATTTTCTGGAATTCCCGATACAAATCGGGATTTCAAAAATTCAAAATGCCGATGTGATAGCTGTTTAGGACAATGCAATTGGCCTATTACAGATATCCAATCGATATAAGCAAAGTTTTGAATTGTAAAGAAAAACAGAGCCGCCACTGTTTAGCAGTGGCGGCCCGATAATTAAATTTTATTATCACTAAGAATTCTCCACTTCCTTTTCACTCATCAAATAAGCTTTTATAAAACCATCCAGTTCTCCATCCATAACAGGCCCCACATTACCTACTTCAAAATTGGTGCGGTGGTCTTTTATCATTTTATAAGGATGAAAAACATAACTGCGTATCTGGCTTCCCCACTCAATTTTCTTTTTGCTGCTGTTGGTTGCATCCAGTGCTTCCTGGCGTTTGCGCATTTCTTCTTCGTACAACCTGCTCTTTAGCATGGCCATCGCTTTCTCCCTGTTTTCGCCCTGTGTACGGGCCTGCTGGCATTCTACAATAAAGCCACTAGGCTTGTGCGTTAGCCGTACAGCCGTTTCTACTTTATTTACGTTTTGACCCCCACTGCCACCACTTCTAAAAAAGGCCCATTCCACATCTGCAGGGTTAACCTTTATTTCAATACTATCATCAATAAGCGGATAAACATACACACTGGCAAAACTGGTGTGCCTGCGTGCATTACTATCAAATGGGCTAATGCGTACCAGCCTGTGTACCCCGCTTTCTGCTTTTAAAAAACCGTATGCAAAAGACCCGTCAAACTGAAACGTACAGGTTTTAATACCGGCTCCATCACCCCATTGCCAATCCAGTTCACTAACTGACCAGCCCTGTTTTTCTCCATACATGCGGTACATACGGGCAAGCATTTCAGCCCAGTCCTGGCTCTCTGTACCACCGGCGCCGCTGTTTATTTGCAGTACAGCGGGCAATGCATCTGCCGGGTCATTCAGCGTACTTTTAAATTCTGCTTCGTCAATGGCTGTATTGGCATTGGTATAGGCTTCCTTTACTTCTTCTTCTGTAGCTTCTCCTTCTTTCCAAAATTCAAACAGCACGGCAAAATCCTCTACCAGCTGCACAACATCGTTATACATGTTAACCCAGTACTCGTTAACTTTTGTTTCTTTTAAAATGGAGGTGGCCCGGGCATTATCATCCCAAAAACCCGGCGAAAGCGAAAGTTGTTTGTCGTTGTTTATTTTAGATTCCCTGTTAGCGACGTCAAAGAAACCTCCTCAAGACCAGCACACGGTCTCTCATATCCTTCAAATTTTCTGTTGTCATGCCGCAAAATTAAGGGATATTTTGTAACGGGCAAATTGAATACTGCTGAAAATTGTTACAATACAAACATGCAGCCTTTAAAAATTATTTTATTATAGAACAGATAAAGAGATGTACATGACTCCAAAAAACATCCTGCTCAAATTCTGGTTTGTATTACTTGACTACAATCCCAGACTTTTCATAAAACTTTCTTTGTAATTACTGCCAATTGGTATTTCGCCTTTATCAATGAATACGGTATTGCCTTTAATGTGGGATATTTTAGACTTATTAATGATGAACGAACGATGAACACGAATGAAAGTATTTTTGGGAAGAAGTTCTTCAAAATTTGCAAAAGTCATATTAGCAACTATAGAAGTATTTGGAGAAACTATTTTAATATAATTGCCATGGGCTTCTGCAAAAAGAAAATCGTCATGTTGAATCTTGATGATTTTTCCATTTGATTTTATAAACAAAAAATCTTCCCCGTTTTTAAAAGAATTATCTGTGTCAATTTGTTTTTTGGATATACGCTCTATAGCCTTATCCACGGCAATAATAAAACGTTCAAGAGAAAATGGTTTTAGTAAATAATCGCAGGCGGATAAATCAAAAGCATTTACCGCATGCTCTTTATAGGCAGTAGTAAAAATAACCTGTGGTTGATGTGTGAGTGTTTTAAAAAAAGAGATGCCGTCCAGCACGGGTAAGTTAATGTCCAAAAATAAAATATTTATTTCCTGCTTCTGCAACTCCAATTTAGCTTCAAACGCATTGCTGCACAATTTTATGACTTTCAGGAAAGGTAAATGATTGCAATAGTTTTGAATTATTTCCCTTGCTACCGGCTCGTCATCTACAATCAAACAATTATACATAACTATCTTATTTTAAGTTGAAGTTTTACGGAAAAAAAATTGTCCGCTATTTCCTCATTTAAAGAGTACTCATTGGGATATAACAGTTGCAGTCTTTTTTTTACATTGGCAAGCCCCAAACCTCCATCTGCATTTACGCTCGTTTTCTCTTTTAAACTATTGCAGGAATTCATTATCGAGAACATGATTTTTTCATTGTTTATTTTCAAACTGATATCAATAAATATACTTTTATCCAATGAGTTTTTTGAATGTTTAAAAGCATTTTCAATAAAAACTATCAAAAGCATGGGAGCAATCTTGATTTCGCTGCCAATCACTTCTTCAATATCTACTTTCAAATTAAGCCTTTCTCCAATTCTTATTTCTTCGAATGAAATGTAGTTGTTGATATATTGGACTTCATTTTTTAATGATATAAATTGCTGGTTGGTTTCGTAAACTGAATACCTAAGTAACTCAGACAGCTTCAATAAAAGAACTGGTATTTTTTCATGCTGTGTAATAGATATCCCGTATAGGTTATTAAGTGTATTAAAAAGAAAATGCGGGCTAAGCTGAGACTGCAATAAATTTAATTCGGCCTGTTTTTGCTGTATGGATCTTTTTGCTTCTATTGCCTGCTTTTGGAGCAATGCCCTTATCATTGGCGTAAATATACCTGTCAACATTCCAAAAATAAAAAGAGGCGTAATAGCAAAGAAAAATTCATCAATATTTTTCTGATTCAAAGGGAGCAAAGTATTTAGAATTAATTTACCGGCATATAATAAAACAATAAACCCAAGTACTGTGAATATAGAAAATTGAATAAGCTTACTTCTTAGAAACCAGGTTTTACAAATCCAGCGTCCGGTATAAACACAAACAAAAAAATATAGTATAGAAATGTAGCCCTGGCTTCCTATACCCGTGTCTGCATTAACGAAATAATACTTAATTACAAGGGTTAGGATTACTGCTATTGACAGAATAAATCCTGTATGCACAACGATTCTTTTATCAGTTAATTTTTTTATAGTATTCTGTATTTTATCTATTTGCATTTGTAGTATGTCTTTACAAAGGTCGCAAGTTCCCCGAATTAAGCAACCTGAATATGACGAAACCCTTTTACTTAATGTTGAATTGACCATCCCGGACTTTAAACATCCTGCCATCTTAAAAATGCTTTCTGTCATCGCTCCGGCATGGTTAAACATATTTATTTGAAGCTATCAATAACTCATTACAAATTTGCCTGTAATAATTTGTATTAAAGCCATGTTTAAGAATTACTTCAAAATTGCTTTCAGGCACCTGAAAAGAAATAAAATTTTTTCGTTTATTAATATCTCCGGGCTAAGTTTAGGGCTTACATGTTGTATGTTGATTTTATTATACACTAAGGACGAAATTAGCTATGACAGTTTCCATGAAAAGAAAGACAATATTTACCAATTGGTATGTGACAGGATTGAAAAAGACGGTTTAGATACAAAGTCAGCCATCGCTGCTATGGTGCAAGGCCCTGCATTTAAACAGGCCATCCCGGAAATTCAGGAGTTTACAAGGGTTAACCATAAGCAGGTATTAGTGAAGAAAGAGCATCAGACATTTAATGAAGATATTTGCTGGGTAGATGAAAATTTCTTTTCCGTTTTCTCCTTTCCGCTAATTTCAGGCAACAAAGAAAAAGTGTTATCGGGTTTTAATTCGGTGGTACTTACTACCGAAACTGCCAAAAAATATTTTGGCACAACAGATGTTGTAAACAAAACAATTGATTTGCAAATTAATGGTCAGTTTGAAACTTTTACTATAACCGGCATTGCCAAACAGGCACCACAAAACTCCAGTATAAAATTCAGCATATTAGTTCCATTCAAATATCTTGAAAAGGTGAATCCTGACAATGGATGGATGTGGTTTTCTTTCCCCACTTTCTTTGTTATACATCCCGCTGCAAATTTAAAAAACATAACGGCAAAAATGGAGCAAGTATATCAATTGCAGGCTAAAAGCGAAATTGATATGAACCACGAAGCTGGCTATGATACTAAATTTAAATGGGGGTTAATTCCGTTTACACAAATGCACCTCAATACCCGGTACCAGGGTACACCTGAAGCAAGTGATCCTATCTATACTTACATTCTTACAGGAATCAGCATTTTTATTTTATTGATTGCCTGTATTAATTTCATCAATCTTTCCATTGCCCAGTCTTTAAAAAGAAGTAAAGAAATTGGAATGCGGAAAGTGATTGGCGGAACCCGAAACCAGCTTATATGGCAATTCTTAGGCGAATTAATGTTTGTTTGCATGATTTCATTTGTACTTGCCATTTTGATTGCCTTTTTATTATTGCCTTTCT
>JAYVZR010000034.1:0-7030 GCA_043783135.1 Ferruginibacter sp.
TAATTGATAAGCAATATAGCATCCTCTGGTTTTTGCGCCGTTGCAATAAGATGTATTGATGTGCAAAATATTTTTGATAGGAATAAATTCCAGCCCTTCAGTGGTAGAAATAGCTATTTTATCTTCCTGTGATTTTTTGTCATTTAAAGATGATTTAAGAATATCTATCTTTTCTTTTGTTTGATAATTGTGTATTCTATTCAACCGGTCTACAGCCTGTTGCAAATCTTTTATGGCGATAGGTTTTAGCAGGTAATCAAAGGCAGCAATGCGTATTGCTTCTATTGCATAATGATTGTATGCAGTTGTAAAAATAATTTCAAAATTAGCCTCTTTTAATTCTTCCAGCATTCTAAACCCACTCATCTTAGGCATTTCAATATCTAAAAATATCACATCGGGTTTATGGTAATTGATAAGCAATATAGCATCCTCTGGTTTTTGCGCCGTTGCAATAAGATGTATTGATGTGCAAAATTCTGCGAGCTTTTGCTGCAGGTTTTGCAGGCTGCTTAATTCATCGTCTATGATGATGGCTTTAATTTTTTCCATTTTAAACCAATTTTATTTTTACATCCACCCTTGTTCCACGGGGGTCGTTATTAGAATCATACAAATCTGTAATAACAATATCCGAGGCTCCTTTTTCTGTTCCATTAAAAATACGGATCCTGTCTTCTGTAATGGCAATCCCTAAACTTTTATGTTGCCGTTTATTTTGCTGATTATACTCAGCAGCCTGTTGTCTTCCAATTCCATTATCTTCAATTACATACAGCAGGTGGCTGCCGTTAATAGCGGCTGTAACAGATAAAGTGCAATCAGTTCTTTCACTGTGCGCAATGCCATGTTCAATGGCGTTTTCAACAAATGGCTGTATAATAAGTGAGGGTACTTTATAATCCCCGTCTACAATTTGTGGGTTTACACAACTGGTATACGTAAATTTATTATTAAATCTTAACTGTTGCAGGTCTATATATAATTGAAGTGCTTCCATATCTTTTGCAACTGGTATCAACTCATTTAAACTACTGTCTAAAATAGTCCGGATAAGCCTGGTAAATTTATTTAAGTAATCACTTGCAAGCCTTTTTTCATTTTGCATCATAAAGTTTTCAATACCATTCAGGCTATTGAAAATAAAGTGAGGATTCATCTGTGTACGCAATACCTGCATTTTTATTTCCGCTATCTTTTGTTTTAAAGTTGCTTCGCTGCGCTTTTCTTTGGCATCTGCATTTCTGTAAATAAAAAAACCAATAATAATGGCAAGTAACAAACAAATAAGTACTGCTATTAATAAACTATTTTTAATGGCGAGGTCTTTATGTTGTAATTGTGATAATTCCAATAAATGTTTGTTCTCCATCTCTTTTCGCTTTATCATCCATTCAGATTCTTTTATGATAACATTACGTTTGTTATTTTCTGAAAATAAAGAATCTGCGGTCTTTCGGTACATGCGGTAATAAAATAAAGAAGAATCTTTATTTGCAGTTTCGTCATATGCCATTGATAATTGTTCTGCTGCCTTAGAAATACCTTCCATATAGCTGGTTTGACTGGCTATTTTTAAAGCACTGTCCAATAATATTATTTTTTTTTGAACAGATATATTTTTTAGATAAGAGGCCTCGGCAACATACACCTGAAATTGATTTCTCAAATCATTTTGCAACCTGGCCTGGCGCAGCGCTTCTGTAAAATACCAAATAGCTGAATCGGTATTATTATCAATTGCTTTCAATTTTCCAAAACCCAAATAAAACTGCGACAATGCATAGCTGTCGTCTGACCTGATGGCAAAAGGCATTCCCAAAAGCAAATGGCTTTTTGCCTGGTCATACAATTTTTCTTCCAGGTCACTTTGCTGTAATAATTCATAATTGATAGCCACACCACGCCAGGCCTGTATTTTTGTGTTGATGTCGATGGCTTGCCTTGCATATTGCCTGGATCTTTCAAAATCTTTAAGTGTTTTAAAATTATCACCTATATTGTTTAGTGATACAGCCTTTAAGCGCATGGCTCCGCAGGCTTCTGCATAATCAATTGCTCTAAAAAAAGCCTTGTTACTTGCATCAAAGTTTGCTGAGTTATACAATAATATACCCAAATTAATTTGCGCCAATGATTTGCCGTAAGTAAAATTTAAACTATCGCTCAGAGCTACTACTTTTTCATAATAGGCAAAAGATTTTTTTACATCATTTTCACTAAGCCGGTAACTGATACGGTGAAGGGTAATAATATATTGCGAATCGATTGTGGGATGCATTTTGATCCAGTCAGTAAGACTGTCAAGTAATTTGGTTTGAGCATAAATACCAATACAGAAAAGGCTTGTAATAAAAAGGGAAATAATTTTTTTTTGCATATCTGGTATAAAAATACTTTTTGTACTATTGAATATTTCAGCATGTAAGAATACAAAAACCGGCTTCAAAGGCATGGTAAATTTAGTACTTACCAAACTATACCTCAATTAAAAATTATCATAATTGCCATTACTAAATTTATAATAAGTACTTTTTAGTTGATATCTAAATGAATAAATATATAAAATAGTGAAAATAGATTACCTCTTTATCTTGTAAATGGCTGCTGCTATTGCGTAACCGGATTAAATTAAAGGTTAATGACTATTTGTAAAAATGGGCTTCTGCAAAAAAATAACCCGAGGTTACCTGCACTAAAAATGTAAGACAATTTTCTGTTGATAACATTGAAGGATTTAATTAATTTTTCCTGTTAGTATTTGCAGGTGAATAAATGAATAACCTCTTTATCAATTACTTGTTATTTTTATAATAATATCCACAATTTTTATTAGTGGGTGTGGACAATTTAACTAAATAAATATCCTGATAAATTTATATTTTTAATAATCTAAAAACTGTAATATGAAATATCAATCTGGCCAGACTGTTACTCTTTTAGATACAGAATATAAGCCTGCGGGTAACGCAGTTATATGCAATTACCAGGAAAGTTCTAATAAATATGAGGTTGATTTTACTTATCCAGGCAATCAAAAAGCCGATAAGATTTCAGTACCTGAAGAACGATTGATATTGCTGTCTGATTTAGTTAACCATTAATGCTTTATTCTTTTCTGTATAAACTTGTTAGTGAATCCCTTTTTATTTTCTAATAAAATAGTCGGTAATTAATTTTTTCTGGCATTATTATAAAATGCTCATTGTGTATTCTACAATTCATTATCACTTATAATTGTGGATAAAATGTTTATAATATAGTATTTCTACTATAATTTACTCGTGTTCTTTCGATGTATAAAATGGTATACTACGGAGTTGTATGAAATTATCACATTAAAAAAATTGCGAAATATTGCTATTGTTACCTATTTATAATAACCCCATCTTTGTGTAAGAAGTTGATTGATATTAGTTATATCAATCTTATCTAATTATCCAGACTAACCGAAAAATTTTTAATATCCTAATAACAAAACCATTAAATCCAATATCAGTCAACTTCTACTTTTTTAGCAAATAATGTTGATTTAATATCACCGCTTTAAACTATTCGTGTATCCCCCAAAAGAGGCCTTTTAACAAAGGTCTTTTTTATTTGTATCTTTTATCACATTTTCAGGCTGGGGACAAAAGTTTACAGGAAATTTCAAACCCATACTTGTGTCTAGCTATAAAAAATGGCTGATTAATTTCCACCCTTCACTTCTATTAATGCTATTAAATTATTGTTCAATACATTTGGAAAATAAAATAAATAATATCACTATAAAAATTATCATAGCATACCATTTATGCCAAACACAAATGCAAAAAATATATTTATCCAGAGAGCTATAACTGCCGTATTTATCGCAGACAGCATTCAGAGGCATAGTACCAAAACAGATATTGGTGCACACAATATTTTTCTTGGCCAAGTGAGAAGCGATAAGATTGGTGAGCAGGAAATAAGTGCAATAGAATATACCGCCTATGAAACAATGGCCATAGAAAAGATGCAGGAAATAAGAGAAGATATTTTTGATAAATATGGGCTTACCTGTATGCATGTGTATCATAGCCTGGGTAAAGTTAATGCGGGTGAAATTTGTCTGTTTGTCTTTACTTCTTCCAGGCATAGAAAAATGGCTATTGATGCATGCCAGGAAACTGTGGAAAGAATAAAGCAGGAATTACCCATCTGGGGGAAAGAGATTTTTGCTGATGGAAATTACAAATGGAAAGAGAATACCTGAGCAGGAAGCACCGGTCTAAAATTGCAAATAATTCTAAATTTTAATATATTTTTTATGGCATCAAAACGGAGAAGTTTTTTACGGAATATAACACTTGGCAGTGGGGCCCTGGTAACAGGCTTTTCATCTTTTGCAAAAGTAATTGCTGATGAAACTGATCGTTTATCTTTGAAGAATAGCAAAACCCAACCAGGTGTTTTTAATATGTGCGGCTATGCAGCACCAAAAATGGATAAAGTACGGATTGGTATAATTGGTTTGGGTATGCGTGGCCCGGGAGCTGTAGAAAGGATGTCGTTTATTGAAGGGGTAGAAATTAAAGCTTTATGTGATCAATACCCCGATAGGGTTGCTGCTGCACAAAAAATATTGGAAAAAATGGGGCTGCCTAAAGCCACGGAATACAGCGGAAGCAAAGAAGCCTGGAAAGAATTGTGTAACCGTCAGGATATTGACCTGGTATATATTACAACACCCTGGAGCTGGCACACACCAATGGCTGTTTATGCAATGGAGCATGGTAAACATGCCGCCAGCGAAGTACCTGCAGCCAAGACTATTGAAGAATGCTGGCAACTTGTAGAAACTTCCGAAAAAACAAAAAAGCATTTTATGATGCTGGAAAACTGTTGCTATGATTTTTTTGAATTACTTACTTTGAATATGACGAGGAATGGTTTATTTGGAGAGCTGATTCATGCAGAATGTGCATACATCCACGATTTACGAGATTTAAATTTTAGTAAAACAGGTTATGCAGAAATGTGGAGGCTAAAAGAAAATGCCAGCCGCAATGGTAATTTATATCCAACCCATGGATTAGGGCCGGTTTCTCAGTGCCTTAACATAAACAGGGGCGATCAGATGGATTATCTTGTGTCTACTTCATCGAATGATTTTATGATGGGGGCAATTGCAAAAGAAAAAGCAGAAACAGACAACTTTTACAATGAATTTAAGGATAAGCATTATAGGGGCAATATGAATACTTCGGTTATAAAAACCAAAAAAGGTAAAACAATAATGGTTCAACATGATGTTACAAGCCCAAGGCCATACTCACGAATTCATTTAATTAGTGGCACAAAAGGAATGGCCAATAAATGGCCGGCTCCGCAAAAGATTTCTTTTGGTGATGAATGGATAAGTGAAGCAGCATATAAAATACTGGAAGAAAAATATACACTTCCGATAGTAAAACATATTGGCGCTATTGCAAAAAATGTAGGTGGGCATGGGGGTATGGATTTTATTATGGATTGGCGATTGATAGACTGTCTGAGAAATGGCTTACCACTTGACGAAAATGTTTATGATGCAGCATTGTGGAGTTCTATAGCACCTTTAAGTGAAAAATCTGTAGGAAATCGCTCACTCACCATAGACATACCCGACTTTACCAAAGGTGCATGGGAAATAAATAGCCCTATTGATCTAACATTAGATGGTGGTGGTAATACCGAAATAAGAAATGTGCCCGAAAAATTGAAAGTAAACTAGCAAGGTACTACAACCTGTTTATAAAATTTGCCAATTCTAAAATTTGTATTATCTCAAAATTTTAATTTAATTATTTCGAAATGGGCAGTCATTTTTTTATAAAAATATTTATACACGATAGTTATATCTTGTTAAAATAAGCGCATTTTTGTTCTATAACTGAAAATTGATTTTAATCAATGTATGAAAGTAACACTTCTGACAGTAACTTATAATTCGGAAAAATACCTGGAGGAGTGTATTCATTCTGTTATCAATCAAACTTATCCCAATATTGAACATATTATCGTTGATGCCAAATCTACCGACGGCACATTGGAAATTATTCATCGATATGACAATCATATTGCCAAATGGATATCCGAAACAGACAAGGGTATGTATGATGCGATTAATAAAGGGATAGCGTTAGCAACTGGAAATATTATTGGTATTTTAAATAGTGATGATACATTGGCATCGGTAAAGGTTATTGAAGATATTGTTGGTTGTTTTAATGAATACCAGGTTGATGCTGTATATGGTGACCTTGTTTATGTAGAGCAGTTGAATATGCAAAATGTTCTTCGTTATTGGAAAGGCGTACCTTACAAACGCTTTCGGTTTAGATATGGCTGGATGCCTGCACATCCTACATTTTACATTCGTACTTCCCTTATAGCCAATCTTGGTGGATACGAGTCGCATTATTTTACTGCAGCGGATTATGAATTTATGGCCCGCTATCTTTTTCGTTTCCGAATCAATGCCCGGTATTTACCTAAACTGATTGTCAAAATGAGGGCAGGGGGGCAAAGTAATAAAAATATTGCAATCCGGCTAAGGGCTAATCGGAGGGATTATTTGGCAATGAAGAAAAATAAAATTCCATTTCCTTTTATTGTTTCTATTTTAAAACCTATCATTAAACTTCACCAGTATTACTATATGGTATTTCGTAAAGAGATAGATTGATAGGCGTAATTTTTACTTTACTTTTATACAATGTTTGATTTTTTAAAGCGAAATAAAAAACCTGAAATTGAAATACTTCCTGTAACAACAGATATACACTCTCATATTCTTCCGGGTATTGATGATGGCGCTCAGGATATAGAAACGGCAATAGACCTTGTAAAGGGAATTTATGAATTGGGAATACGAAAAACTGTTGCTACTCCACATATAATTGGTGATCTTTACCGCAATACTCCAACTACCATTAATACTGCATTAAATGAGCTTAAAGAAGCTTGTGCAGACGAAAAAATTGACATAGAAATTACAGCCGCTGCCGAGTATATGCTTGAT
>JAYVZR010000035.1:0-2568 GCA_043783135.1 Ferruginibacter sp.
TTCCTACTTAGCTGATGTTATCCGTGGCAAAATAAAAGTACCGGAAAATGGTGTTTATGCTTTGAAAACAAATGTAACTGTTGTGCGTATACTGGAGGCTGCAAAAGAATCTGCTAAAACTGGCAAAACTGTATACTTCAAAAAATAATTAATACTACTGTTAAGTTAATCTTGAATGGGCAATAGTAAATGGTCAATAATTCACGATTGACCATTCACCATTCACGTATCAAACTGCCACTTTACAATTAACATAACACTACTTAACCCTGATATATTTTTCAATAATCAACCTGTCCACACCAAGGTTTTCAAGTTTTTCAATTCCGGTTTGTAATAATGTATCTTTATTGATACTAACAGTAAAATTAAAAGTATGCCCCTCCCACTCCCTGGCGTTACAAAAATCTAAATGCTCTGTGTATTGATTGTCAACCAAAGTATACCTGCCTGCACCTGACTCATAAATTGCGGAGTCCTTGCCATTTTTTAAATCATGCTTTAAAAAAGCAAAATGAGTGGCATTAATAATCTTGATCATTTTTTGATTTTTGGTATAATCAGTAACGGTTGTATCAGTTTTTACAATGGTTGTTCCTGAAATTAATTCCCATGTTCCTTCTAAAGGTATTGATGTTTTTAGAGGCTGCTGCTGGTTTGAAGAATGGCAGGATAAGAGTACTGCTGCAATTACAATGAATGCTAATCTTTGTTTCACGTTGTTTTATCTTGTTAGTTAAACTATTTATGGCTGAGATTTTATGTTATACAAATTAAGCAGATAAAGTGGCTTCAGGCAAATTATTGGTTGACATACCGATTTCACTTTCTACAAAATACATGTCAATATCGCCTACATTTTTTGCGTAAATTTTACCCCTGTAAGTGCATTCAAACTCATCTTTAACCAATTCATATGTAGTAGAAGAAATGTTCACCCGGCCAGGTTCACCATTGCTTTCCATACGGCTGGCAATATTTACTGTGCTTCCCCAAATATCGTATGCATATTTTCTTTTACCCACCACACCGGCTACAAGCGGACCAACGTGTACGCCTAAACGCAAATCCCATGCTTCTAAACCAGCTTCTACTTTGCGTTTATTATTAAGGGTTATAAACTCCTGTATTTCGAGGCTTGCTTTTATAATATTATATGCATGGCGTTTGTCAGGCACAGGGATACCACCGGCACACATATAGGCATCCCCGATTGTCTTTATTTTTTCCAGGTTATATTTTCCTATGATATGATCAAATGCAATAAAGCATTCGTTCAATTCTTTTACCAGACTCTGTGGAGTCATTTTATCTGCTATAACTGTAAAACTTCTAAAATCGGTAAACATTACAGATACAGATTCAAAATTACGAGGTGTTGCCTGCCCGTACAGTTGTAATTCTTTTGCTACTTCAGCAGGAAGAATATTCAATAATAAGTTTTCAATCTGAACTTTTTGGTAGTCGAGTATTTTATTTGTTTTTACTTTTTCACGGTAGTTTCTAAATATAAGCACTGCTATCAACATTACTAAACCTAAACCTGCAGCAAATGCATTCTTGGCTAATTTCTGGCTTCTTAATTCAGCATCCTGTAATGCTTTATCTTTTGTAAGCAGGCTAATCTGTCCCTCTTTTTTTTGCAGGTCAAAATCAAATTGAAGGCTGCCTAATTTTTTGTCATTGGCATTATTGTACATCGTGTCTTTAAAATTTGAATAAAGAGACTCATACTTAAATGCATTTCCATAATCTGCCGCTTTTGCGTACGACATTGACAAACCTTCATAAATATCTTTTAAATCAAAATTTGCGCTTATTTCTAAAGCAGGCTGTTCTGCTTTTTTATAATTAACAATAGCATTTTTATAATTCCCGTTTTTTTCATTGGCATTACCCAAACCTATAAGTGATTTAATAATAGAAGGCTTTATACTTAATTTTTCAGCAAGTGTTAAAGCTTTGTTGTGACTTTCTATTGCCTCATTGAATTTATTATCCCGTGTATATAATTTACCAATGGCATTATAGGCATTCATTGAACCTTCTGAATTACCATATACTTTTAATGCTTTATTAAAATAAAACATTGCCCTGGTATTATCCTTTTTTTCAGAATAAATATCGCCGATATTTACCGATATAGCACCTAACTCTTCTTTTTTATTCAGGGCTTCACAAATAGGCAGGGCCTTTAAATAATATTCCAATGCTTTATCAAGTGTAGATGGTTTATTGGCATATACCGCCCCTACATTGTTAAGGGTGGTAAGCATACGCAGTTTGTCGCCGGAAAGTTCTGCAAATTTTAAAGACTCCAGGTAATTTTCAAGAGCCTTTACATCATCGCCCTGCTGATAATAAACAGTACCAATATTACTATAAATACTGGCTATGCCCACATTGTCTTTTATTTCTTTAAAAAAATTTAATGACTGGCGGTAAAAATCCAACGCTTCAAGGTATTTGCCAAGGAAGTAATAACTTATACCAATATTTTTAAGCGCATAGGCTTCGCCTTTTTGAAAATGCAGGCTTTCTGCCAGCTCTTTGGCCTTGGTAGCCAAA
>JAYVZR010000036.1:0-6997 GCA_043783135.1 Ferruginibacter sp.
GGCAATCACTCCAGCCGATAGGTGTTGATCCCTTAACTTTGGCGATTTCTGTAACCCTCATGCTTTTTGTACTTTTATAATAAATACCTTTTAGGGAGCAGATTACGTAATACTTTCTATCTTGAAAATAAGTGTATGAATAACCTGTTATATTTGAATCTTTAATCTCTATTTCCAGCACATATTCTGTATTATCGCCTCCTGATGAAACAATATCGCCTTTACTGTTAAAATACCCCCGCCATTGCCCGTTTATTTTTTGTGCAATAGAGATGTTATTGATAAACAACATTATTAAAACAGCCACTAAATTTTTTTTCATCTAACCAATTTTTTATTTCTTATTTCAGCAAAGCCTCTTAATTATAAAATTTCAATACCATCATTTCAAAGCTAAGTGCTTGTCTCAGCATTGCAATACAAAGATATTTTAGATATGTTCTTCCTTAGCTAATAGTTCGTTAAATTTGCAAACTTAAAAGAATGAAGCTAAGTAAATATGATAAAAATTACATTACCGGATGGCGCAGTAAGAGAATATGAGGCAGGTGTTTCTGCAATGGATATTGCTAAATCTATCAGTGAGGGGCTGGCCAGGAAGGTGCTGGCAGCAAGCGTTAACGGGCAGGTTTGGGATGCTGCAAGGCCTATCAATTCAGATGCTGCCATACAATTATTAACGTGGAATGATATCGGTGGTAAATCTGTTTTTTGGCATTCATCTGCACATTTAATGGCAGAAGCAATTGAGTCTATGTTTCCAGGCGTAAAGTTTTGGGTTGGGCCTCCTTTAGAAACTGGTTTTTATTATGATGTTGATTTGGGAGATAATTCTATCGCTGAAGAAGACTTGCGGAAGCTGGAAATAAAAATGACTGAACTGGCAAAACAAAGCAATTCATTTTTACGAAAAGAAATTTCAAAAGCAGATGCGGTTAATTTATTTACTCAAAAAGGGGACGAATATAAATTAGATCTTTTAAGCAACCTGGAAGATGGAGGAATAACTTTATACACACAAGGTAACTTTACCGATCTCTGCCGTGGACCGCATATCCCAAACACAGGTTTTATAAAGGGAATAAAACTGACTAATATAGCCGGTGCTTATTGGAAGGGTGATGAGAAAAATAAAATGCTTACCCGTATTTATGGCGTTACATTTCCTTCTGCCAAAGAACTGGATGAATATCTGGTATTGCTGGAAGAAGCAAAAAAACGTGATCACCGTAAATTGGGGAAAGAGCTGGAACTGTTTGCCTTTTCAGAAAAAGTAGGTATGGGCCTGCCTTTGTGGTTACCCAAAGGCGCTATGTTAAGGGAGAGGTTGCAACAGTTTTTACAAAAAGCCCAGATAGAAAGTGGTTATCTTCCTGTTATTACCCCACATATTGGCCATAAGAATTTATATGTTACTTCAGGCCATTATGAAAAATATGGTAAGGATAGTTTTCAACCTATCAAAACACCGCAGGAAGGGGAAGAGTTTTTTTTAAAACCCATGAACTGCCCACATCATTGTGAAATTTATAAAACCTCTCCACGTAGTTATAAAGATTTACCATTGCGCTTAGCCGAATTTGGTACTGTGTACAGGTATGAACAGCATGGCGAATTACATGGCCTTACAAGGGTAAGGGGCTTTACCCAGGATGATGCACATTTATTTTGTATGCCTCACCAGGTAAAGGATGAGTTTAAAAAAGTGATAGACCTGGTACTATATGTTTTTAAATCTTTAAGTTTTACTGATTACACAGCACAGATTTCATTAAGGCATAAAACCGACAGGGCAAAATATATGGGTACCGATGAAAATTGGGAACTTGCTGAGCAGGCCATTATTGAAGCTTCTGCAGAAAAAGGTTTGACAACTGTTATAGAATATGATGAAGCCGCTTTTTATGGCCCTAAGTTAGATTTTATGGTTAGGGATGCCATTGGCCGAAAATGGCAATTAGGCACCATACAGGTAGATTATAATTTGCCGGAGCGTTTTGACCTTACTTATATCGGGGAAGACAATGTCAAACACAGGCCTGTAATGATTCACCGTGCGCCTTTTGGCAGCATGGAACGTTTTATTGCGGTATTAATTGAACATTGTGCAGGTAAGTTTCCTTTATGGCTTGCACCCACACAAGTAAAATTATTACCAATCAGTGATAAATTTTTGCCCTACACAGAAAATGTGGCACAACAATTGAAAAAAGCAGATATTCGTGCAGAGATAGATGCCCGTAATGAAAAAATAGGAAAAAAGATACGGGATACAGAATTAGCAAAAATACCTTTGATGCTCGTAATTGGCGAGAAGGAAATGAATGAAGGCAAAGTGGCTGTACGCAGGCAGGGCAAAGGAGATATTGGCGTACAATCTGTAGCAGAATTTATTGAACTGGTAAACCAGGAAGTAAAAAGTAAAAGCGCAATCGAATAGAAAATATTTATTAACTTTAAATCAAAACATGGGCAGCAGCCCAACATTTTAAACATAAAATCAATTAATGGCATTTCCACCAAGAGCCCCAAGAGGCGCATTTAACCCCCGTTTTAAAAAAGAACAACAACAGGAACACCGTACCAATCACATGATAAGAGTACTTGAAGTACGTCTTGTAGGTGAAAACATCGAACCTGGCATTTACTCCTTCGCCGATGCACAAAAAATGGCACATGATCAGCAATTGGATTTAGTAGAAATTTCTCCGGGCGCTACGCCACCAGTATGTAAAATCATCGATTACAATAAATTTTTGTACGATGAGAAGAAGAAGAAAAAAGAGATGAAAGCGAAATCTAAAACCAGCGAGGTTAAAGAAGTTCGTTTTACACCCAATACAGATGACCATGATTTTGAATTTAAATGTAAGCATGCAGAAAAGTTTTTGCAGGATGGCAATAAAGTAAAGGCTCATGTTCAGTTTAAAGGCCGTGCCATTATGTTTAAAGAAAGAGGCGAATTACTTTTATTGAAATTTGCTGATCGTTTAAAAGATGTTGGTGCGTTGGAAGGAATGCCCAAAATGGAAGGCAAAAGAATGTTGGTTATGTTTGCACCTAAAAGTCAGAAAAAACCTAAAAATTAATCAATCATATTTATATAAAAGGGAAACAATGGTTTCCCTTTTTATTTGATAAAATAGAATTGATTGTAAATACGCGTTTATATATAGTTTTTTTTCTTACCTTTGCCGCCCGAAAAAGAACTATTCTCTTTTTTAAACATTTCCCACATGGCTCAAAAAGTGTTCGTCTGTTCGAATCGCCAGCAGGGAGTAACTATAATAAGTTATTAAATGCCAAAAGTTAAAACAAACTCAAGCGCAAAAAAGCGTTTTAAAGTTACAGGTACCGGACTGGTAACCTTTCAAAAGCCCTTCAAACGTCACATCTTAACAAAGAAATCAAAAAAGCGTAAACGTAATTTACGAAAAGATGGAGTAGTTCATTCAACTAACCATGATTTTGTATTGCGCTTATTACGCCTGAAAGGTTAAATCAGTTTCAATTAAACCAATTTACATTTCAACACATTAACATTTCAAATTATTAAGATATGCCACGTTCAAAAAATGCAGTCGCATCAAGGGCCAGAAGAAAAAAAGTTCTAAAAGCCGCAAAAGGTTATTACGGTAAACGTAAGAATGTATACACCGTAGCCAAAAACGTAATGGAAAAAGGTTTAACGTATAGCTACGTTGGCCGTAAATTAAAAAAGCGTGAATACCGCACTTTGTGGATTGCCCGTATTAATGCTGCAGTAAGAGCAGAGGGATTAACTTACAGCGAATTCATTCACCAGTTAGCAGTTAAAAACATAGATATTAACCGTAAGGTATTGGCTGATTTAGCCATGAACGAACCTGAAAGTTTTAAAAGTTTGATAGCTCAGGTAAAAGCTTAAGTGATTATTATTGTTTTAAAGCCTTTTTGGTTTTAATTTCAGCAAAATAGAAAAATCCGGATATGATAAAATCATAGCCGGATTTTTATTTATTGCATTTATCATTCAGTTACATTTGCAATTCATAAATAAAACCCATTCAGTCAATGAATAACATGAACAATACTTACGCTGACCTGGTAGATCAGACTTTTAACTTTCCACAGCACGATTTTAAAGTTGAAGATGAGTATTTGCAATATAACGGCCTTGATATTAAAAGCCTGATTGATAAATACGGCACGCCATTAAAGCTTACCTATTTACCAAAAATTGGTATGCAGATAAAAAAAGCCAAAGACATGTTTGCCATTGCTTTTAAAAAGCACAAATACGAGGGTAAGTATAATTATTGTTATTGCACAAAAAGTTCTCATTTTTCATTTATTATAGAAGAAGCACTAAAAAATGATATCCACCTGGAAACTTCTTATGCATACGATATAGAAATTGTAAATAAATTATACGAAAAGAAAAAAATATCCAAGGATACATATATAATCTGTAATGGTTATAAACAAAAATCATATACAAGCCGTATATCCCGTTTATTAAATACCGGCTTTAAAAATGTTATCCCTATTCTTGATAATAAAGAAGAATTAAAAGCCTATAAATCGGTAAAAACACCCTTTAAAGTTGGTATAAGGGTAGCTGCAGAAGAAGAACCAAATTTTCCTTTTTACACTTCACGGCTTGGAATGAGGGCTAAAGATATCCTGGAATTTTATGTAGACGAAATAGAAGGATTTGAACATAAGTTTCAGTTAAAAATGCTTCATATCTTTTTAAATAAAGGTATAAAGGATGATATTTATTATTGGAGTGAATTAAATAAAGTAATTAACCTGTATTGCCAGTTAAAAAAAATCTGTCCTGAATTAGATTCTATCAATATTGGTGGCGGATTTCCTATAAAACATTCTTTGGGTTTTGAATATGATTACCAGTTCATGATCAATGAAATTGTGCGTAATATAAAAGTAGCCTGTAAAAGAAATAAAGTGCAGATGCCTAATATTTTTACAGAATTTGGCAGCTACACTGTAGGAGAAAGCATGGCGCATATTTATAGTGTGATTGGCGAAAAGATGCAAAATGACCGTGAGATATGGTACATGATTGATTCTTCTTTTATAACTACTTTACCTGATACCTGGGGCATTGGCGAAAAATTCCTGATGCTCCCCATTAATAAATGGAAAGACGAATACCAGCGTGTAACCTTAGGCGGTATTACCTGCGATAGCCATGATTATTATGACTCTGAAGAGCATATTAATGAAGTGTTTTTACCCAAACTGACAGCTGGCGGCGAACCACTGTATGTTGGTTTTTTTCACACCGGAGCTTACCAGGATCAGATAAGCGGCTATGGTGGTATAAAGCATTGCCTGATACCTTCTCCTAAACATATTATTGTGGGGCAAGATAAAAATGGTAAGATAATTGATTGGGTGTATGCAAAAGAACAGACAGCACAAAGTATGCTTAAAATTCTGGGATACATTTAATCCTGTTATGCAAAATGCAGTAGAAGTTAGCTGTAGCAAACCTGCTATTGTTATAATCAGGGGTATTATTTATTTTGTTTTACCTGGTATTTTTTATTCACTTTAGGGTTGTTGAAATAATCATCCACTTCTTTATTGGTAGCATTACTTTCAGCAATCGGAATATCTATCAGTTGAATCTGTGTTTGCTTTAATTCTTCTTTTAGTTTTCTTGATTTATTTAAGATATCCGGGTCTTTTTCTCCAACAAGTGTATTATCCGCCATCTGGTATTCAAGCCTTTTAATGCTGCTTCGTATTAATGTTGCTGTATTTTGATCTGCATTGCTGGTTGGTGCGGCAGCTTCTTTAACCGGCACCAATGCAACACCCACACTGGGTAATATTGTGCCTGCTGTATGCAGGCCATCGCCCGGCATGGCTAATAAAACTGTACCAGTAAGGGCAGTTGAAGCTGAAGCAATATCAAAGCCGGTTCTGGTACCCTTTGTTTTTTTTAATTTTTTGTCAATGAGCATGAAACTGCTTTTTAACTGAACCACATAATTCTTAATATCATTTTGGAGTTTCTCAAATTCAATCAGCTGTTTAGGATAATTAATACTTTCATTTACTACAATATTAATTATAGCAGTGTCTTTATTATTAAATTTATCAGTGCCTATAAAATATAGTTCTAATTTTCTTTGTTTGTCTTTATCTGTTGGTTTTACAAAATCAAAAGATGCATACCAGGTAAAATCATCATTGCATTTTGTTACGGGTGTTAATGATTTTACAGAATAATTACTATAGTAAGTAATTTCTTCTATGGGAAAATTACCATCATCGCACTGTAATTTAAAACTTACTGTATCACCCTCATCTATAAATAAAGTTTTGGTTACAGTAGGTTTTATTTTTGATGGGATAATTTCTGTATTATAAAAAAGAAGCCTGAAACTGGTATCCAGCCGCTCATTTGGATTGTCAAGATTTTGAACACTTAACTCTACTTTATACTCGTAATCATATTTTAACCTACCTGAAAGAAAAAATGATTTTTCTGCCTTAAAACTAAGCAGTCCATTATCTTTATTAATTTTTAAGCCGACAGGGGAATTCTTTAAAAACCAATAATATTTTGCAAGGTCCTTATTGATTAGAAAAGGATAATTTAATGTAGAATCTACATGAATATTAAAATAAGGGTTTAAATTTTTTATACGTAATATGGTATCTGTAGAACCATAAATACCAATTTCCTTTTGATTAATTATAGTAATAATAGAATCAGGCTTTATTTGAGAAATCAGGGCAAACGGGGGAATCAAAAAAATAAGGAAATAGAAAATCTTTCTTTTAATCATTTTTAGTTTTTAGAAATATAGCCCATAAAATTAAAGCAAAAAAATAAAGATAATGCAAAAAAATAAGGCTATCCCTTTTTACCGAAATAGCCTTCTTAACCAAAACCATCTTATGCTTATTTAAAAATTATTGTATTGTAATTTCTTTGCTGGCTGTTTTTATTTCTTCCTTTTTTGGAAGGTCAACT
>JAYVZR010000037.1:0-2553 GCA_043783135.1 Ferruginibacter sp.
CTTCCAAACCACCATTTGCTTTCAAATTCCAAAAGGGGCCACCACCTGCCTGTTCAAAATGTTGCTGATGCGTTCCCCAATCTATTGGCCCCTGGTATCCGTGGGCAATGGTATCATTTTTTGAGGTGGGATAATGGTAACCAATATTTTTGATGCCTGTTTTTTCAAATAAATATTTTTGTAAAAAAACTTCATAATCTATCCCAGATATTTGTTCAATAATAATACCCAGTATACTCATGCCTACATTTGTATAAACAGCTTTATCGCCCGGCTTAAAAGCTAATGGTTCGGCAAATGCTTTTTCTAAAAATTCTTTCGTTATTATTTTTTCATAATCGCCTCCGTCATTCGCCAAAAATTCATGAAAGCCAGACGAGTGTGTAAGTAATTGATGAATAGTAATATTCGCTTTATCAGCAGGTACATTTGGAAAGAATTTTTTTAGTGGGTCACTTACAGATAACTTTCCATCTTCTGCAAGCCTCATTATTGCCGCTGCAGTAAAGGCTTTTGTGATACTCCCCATTGAAGCCAGTATTGAGGGCGTAAAAGGAATTGCAGCTTCCTTATTTGCCCAGCCATACCCTTTACAAAAGATTGTTTTCCCATTTTTTATAATCAGCAAACCGCCGGAAAAATTCTTATCAGCAGCAAGCTGTATTAAATACTTGTCAATCACCCTGCAAGTATCATTGGCAATAATATTATTGGCATCATTATTTGAAGCATTGTCATTTTTTTGCGCATAACTACAATTAGCTGTTACCAGGATGAAAGCAATTGCGCTGATAATATTAATTTTCATCGTACAAAATTGAGCTATTTGATTTTAAGGATAAATTCCATTACCGGATCCTGGTTTTTAAAATAGGCTATTGACGACAATGAAACAGGATAAACAGGTTCTATCCATTTACGTTTATCGCCTGGTATTGTTTCGTGGTATTTGTTTGAAATGCTGCCCATGGCGCCGCTATAAGGTAATGATATATAATTTCCTTCGCCTACAAAATTTGGGCTGGAAGAAGAAGGCTCCCCGGCAAAAAGAGCATGTGTATCTTTATCTAATAAGGAAATAAAAACCTGCCCTGCAGAAAAAGTATTTCTCCCCGTAATTACAATAATTTTTGAGCCTGGGTTTTTGCTTTCAAACTTTTTTATTACATCAACCAGCGGTGGCAACAACTCTAAATTTCCACCGTTGTTATGGCGAACATCAATAATAAATAATGTAGGTTTTGTACGCTGTAAAGCGCTATCGAGTTTTGTTGAAAACAGGGCAATTGATACGTTGTCCTTATCCTGTACCTGGTTAAATTGAAAATACAATACTTTCTTTTGCTGCAGTAAAGTAAACCAAAAATTATCCGCAACATTGGAAAGATAAAGCGGGGGAGGTGTATTACCGGCTACCTGGGATGGAATTAGTTTTGGGATGCCGTGAAAGTTTGCTGCCGGTATAAATGAAACATTTTGCGTAATTTTTTTTTTGTTTTGATTAACAAGGTTCATTTGTACGGCGGGTGAGCCGGCAGCAAGGCCATACGCTTCATACAAACCCCTGAAACGAAGTACAGAAGGTGCAAACCATAACACGGTATACCTATTATCCTGGTGTATAAAATAGTTCATATCATTTACCAGTTTAGCAACGGCAACATTCTGTATGGTTAAAACTTTGCATCCTATTAAATTTTTGTAAGGCTCAGCGGCATCAATAATATACACTCCATCACTAAAAATGTAAAACTGAACCGGAAGAAAAAAAGCCTGCACCTTAGTGGCTACCGGCAAAATATATGAATGCCCGTCATGCATGTAAAACATCAGCCGTTCCAGTTCATTCAGCATTCTTTCATCGCTGTATTGTGCCACTTTAGTTTTAAGACTGGCAGCATCAGCAAGTAACTGTTGCGGCAAAGGCTTTGACCTGTAAACATAATGCTGGCTTTTCATTAATAATAACAGCGTATCAATATCAGCCGACCAGCCTTTAATTCTTTCCTGTTGCTCGTTTGCCTGTGCTGATGAAGTATTGGGCAGTAAAAAAAACAACATTAAAACCAGGCTGAGGTATGAGGATAATTTTTTCATATTAATTCTGTTTTTTAAAAAATGCTGCTTTATTTTTTTCTCCTGTAAGTAAAATCGTAACTGGTAACCCATGTTTTGCTACCATCTACAGATGTTTCATTAAACTGCCTCACCTGGTTATGGCCCTGGTTAAAAAAAATAAAGTGGCCAATTATTTTATTGCTTTTAGCATCAGTGGTTTCAAATGTAAAGCGCATAGCACTGTCCTTATATTCGCCATGTACAAATTCCTGTATTCCGTTTGCATAATTACCCGCCCATGATTGTTTCCATTGATTGGTTACCGGGTCAATAAAATTGATACTTTTTCCATTACTTCCGGGGCTTTCCCAGTTTTCTAAAATGGCGCAACCACCGGAAATCATTTGTATAATGCTGTGCCCCGCATATTGCGTAGTACCTGTTACAAAAACATCCCATTCGCCCACCCAAAAATCAAATTCCCTTGCATGTGCA
>JAYVZR010000038.1:0-2535 GCA_043783135.1 Ferruginibacter sp.
TTATTGATAGCCCCCTGATTTATCAGGGGGCTTTTTTTGTTTTATACTGCTTGCCTTTTTATTTTTTTTTTAAATTAATTGCTACAATTCCCCATTAAATTTCCTGAATTTTACCTACCTGCAGTTTTAGAAACACTGCTTATAGTTTGGTTATCACTGTAGTAATGTATTAATGTGCTATACCAAAAACACTGAGCTATTTGTAATATATTTTCCTTACTAAAATTAACACGGCGTTATTACTATTATTTAAGCAAAATTACGGTTGAGTGCTTTTACCTGAAAATAATATATACTCAATAAGTAGTTAGAAAGGGCGTTCTAATTAGTGCTGATTAATCCTACTTTGATAAATAGCGGTACCTCTCTTTTTAAACTATGAAAAATGCGAAAAATTTACTTCTTTGTACAATTTATCCTACTTTTTTTTTCAATTTTTCCTATTATAGCCAAGGCGCAGGATTGTTCACTACTAACCGCCACCTTCACAACTTATGAATCCCGTTGTGCAGCTACGGGATCGATAAAAGTTTTTGCAACAGGCGGCTCGGGTTCTTATAAATACAAAACTATTGGCCCGGTTACTTCTAATTTTACCTCTTCTGATTCTTTAACAGGTTTATCTGCCGGTATTTATTCGGTAGTTATTACTGATATTGTTTCTAATTGTACATTTACTCAAACTGATTTAACTGTAGCAGGTTCTTACAAGGATCCAAGATTTGCTTTAATAAAAACAGATGTTAGTTGCGATGGAATTAATAATGGAAGTATTCAAGTTAATGGTCAACTGCATGGAAGATCGCCGTTTGTTTATTCAATTGAGGCACCCTCAGCAATGGGTGTTGGTACTGCTAACACTACAGGATTGTTTGATAATTTATCAGCAGGCGATTATACAATAAGACTTACAGATTCTTGTGGTGGTATTCAAACCAGGCAAATACGCATAAATGATTATAACTGGTGGATAGATTCATACTTATTCAATAAAATAGATTGTAATACAGCCACAGGATTTATAAAAGTTGTTGATAGTAAAGGAAACATAAGCACTGTAGGTGGAATTTCGGGGTTTGAGTATGGTATTGTAAGACAAGCAGGAGATACTATTTGGTCATCATCTCCTAATTTTACCTTTAACCTTGGAGGGCATACAAATTTTGAAGTAGTTGTAAAAGATAATTGTGGTACTATTAAAAAAGCCCCTGCTTCATTAATTATTACACCTTCTTTGAATGCGGTTGTAATCTCTTCAAAAAGCTGTAATATATTTACTGCTTCAGTAAATGGAGTAACTAATTTTTTTAATGCAAATTTTTGTTTGTTTGATAGCAGTAATGCATTAGTGATTTGCAACGCCACAGGTGTATTTCCCGGCCTTGCCTACGGAAGTTATTGCATTACGGTACATGATTCCTGTACCAATATAATAATAACACGTTGTTTTATTGCCACACCTCCACCATTGAGTATTGATAATGCTGTATCTATTGCTAATAGAACCTGTAATTCTTTTTCAGCACAAATAACCGGTCAAAATGGTTTAACTAATCCAGATTATTGTTTGTACGATGCGACCAATTCTTTAATAACCTGTAACACAACAGGTGTATTTAATAATTTATCTTATGGATCATATTGTATAAAAATGACTGATGGATGCAGGGATACTACCATCACACGATGTTTTAGCGCAAGCAGGCCGGTTCCTACCGTTCCTGATATTATTATTCCACATTTTACAAGTTGTACAACTTTTGATATTTCAATTGGTGGAAATAATTTAACTAATCCACAATACTGTTTGTACGACAGCGCCAACGTTTTAATAGTATGTAATAATGCGGGCATTTTTAACGGACTTACCCTTGGTTCATATTGTGCCCAAGTACATGATTCCTGCTTTGATACAACCTTTATCAGATGCTTTATAGTAAACAATCCTATAGTAGTAAATGATCTTGCAGTAAATATCTCTAATAAAACCTGCTCAACATTTACTGCAAAAGCAACAAGTGGTTTAATAAATCCTTCATATTGTTTATACGATGCAAGCGATTCTTTAATAGCCTGCGATAGCAGTGGTATATTTAACAATATTCAAAATGGCTCTTATTGTATTAAAGCAAAAAATAATTGTCCGGATACTACTTTTACAAAATGTTTTGCCGTAGCACCAAATTTACCTTCGGTGAATGATTCTGTAAAAATACTCAATACTACATGTACCAACTTTACTGCTCAGGTATTTGGTCAAATAAATTTAAATAATCCTAGTTATTGCATTTATGATACAGCAGATGTACAAATAGCATGTAATTCAACTGGACAATTTGATAGCTTGCCATACGGAAGTTACTGTATTAAAATTGTCAATAATTGCTATGATACAACAATTGTGAGATGTTTTACAGCTAATCCAAAACCTGTAAAACTAAATGTAAATTCAAGCAAATCCTGTTCATACGATTATGCAAAATTTAGTATTTCTGTAACAAACGCTTCTGCACCTGTTAATATAAAAATTTATGC
>JAYVZR010000039.1:0-17556 GCA_043783135.1 Ferruginibacter sp.
CCACAGTACCTCAGTAACCTCAATGCCCCGGTCAAAAAAATCACCTACCAGCACAAGGTCACCATCACCAAAAGTCCAGTTAAAACTTGTATCAATTACGCCACAATTCTGCAATAATTTTCTAAAAGCCTCAAAGTTTCCTTCAATATCTGAAATGGCCACCAGTTTGACTGGTTTTTTATACTCACTTTTTTCAGCTTGTAAATTATTTTTTAACCGTACAGAAAATGTTTTATCAGCCTTATCAGTTAATACAGTTAGCCGTAAATTGGTTTTATCGGCAAGCGCAGCAGTATCTATACGTGTAGACATAACCCCGTCATCTTCATAAATATATTTTACAAATACTTTGCCGCTTTTGTACAATACAAAAGGGCCATCAAACTGTATTGCTGTTTCGCTTTTACCGGGTGGTAAAGGAGTATGATTATTGATAAATGCGCATGTTGCAAAAAACAATGGGAAAAATATAAGTACAATTTTTTTCATTAAATCATTTTTAATTTCTAAGGTTAAAAGCTAATGCAAAATAATTGTAGTTGCTTACTGATAAATAAATATACTTAAAATTATAAACTCCCGGCAAATAGCGGCGTACTTTACATTTTATTTACCAGGTTAAAAAACTGATGGTTATTTGTAAAAGCAGTTGTAAAAAATATTTAAAATAATATGTGTATACTTTTAACCAATAGTACAATTAAAAAGTAAACAATTTGTAATAGTTATTTATTTGTTGCTGCTAAAAGCATTTAATTGCATTACTTGCACATGAATATTTTATAAATCAACATGTATTATAAAAAACTCTTTACTGTTTTTTGGGTGATCTTTTTTTGCAGTGTTGCAATGGCACAAAATAACTTTAAGGGTATTGTGTCAGCTGCTGAAAATGATATGCCATTAACCGGCGTTACCATCAGTGTAGCCAACAAACCGGTAGCTATTTCAGATTCTGCCGGTGTATTTCAATTTAATGACAGCAACGATAAAGTAAATATTAGCTTTTCTTATATTGGTTATATAACTTATTCAGGATATTATACAACAGCGAAAAAAATTGAAGTAACCCTGAGCCCTTATACCAGTTTTTTATCAACTGCCACCGTGAAGGCATTTGAAAGAAATACTACCATAAAAAATATCCCTGTTACAGTAACAGTGTTGGGTAAAGCCGACCTTGAACGTTATGGAAATGTGTCATTGGTTCAGGCTGTAAATACTGTGCCGGGTGTTAAAATGGACGAACGAAGCCCGGGTAGTTACCGATTATCGATACGGGGTAATTTATTGCGCTCTCCTTTTGGTGTACGCAATGTAAAAGTTTACTGGAACGGCATTCCTTTTACAGATGCCAGCGGTAATACTTATCTTAATTTATTGGCCTTTAATAATATTGGTAAAATAGAAGTAATTAAGGGGCCGGGTGGTAGTTTGTACGGCTCCGGTACCGGGGGTGTATTGTTGTTAAGCGGTCGCAATGCCGGTGTAAATGAAAATAGTATCAGTGTAAATTCATTAGGGGGCAGCTGGGGATTATTTGAAACAGATGTAGCTTATAGAAAAGGCAGTGAGAATGCTAACTATTCATTGAGTTACGGACATCTTCAAAGCGATGGCTGGCGCACTCATACCAATATGCGTAGGGATGTTGTTAACTATAGCGGGTTTTTTAAAATAAATAATAAGGAGGCTATAAATACCAATATTTTTTATGGCGACCTGTATTACCAAACACCGGGAGGTTTAACAACCGCACAAATGAATGCGAACCCAAGGCAGGCACGGCCCGCAGGTGGACGCTTTAAAAGTGCCGAACAGCAACAGGCTGCCATTTATAATAAAACTTTTTATGTAGGCTTTTCTCATAGTTATCAATTTACCGATGCATGGAGTAATGTAACCAGTATTTACACTTCGGGTACCCGTTTTAGTAACCCTTCTATCTTAAATTATCAAATAAAAGCAGAGCAGGGTATTGGTGGCCGCAGTATTACACAATACCATAAAAATAATCTGGTAATTCTTTTTGGGGGCGAGTATCAATATGGGTTTACCAGTTCCAGAACATTTGGCAATAATTCGGGTGTGCCGGATACCTTACAATTTGATGACCAGATAGGTGCCACCCAGTACAATATTTTTTTGCAGACAGATATCAGCCTGCCCGCAAATTTTATTATTAATGCCGGCCTTAGCTATAATAATTATGGGTATGATTTTACCCGGTTTAACAGCTACCCGGTAAAAGAAATAAATAAAACCTACGACCCGGTGCTGATACCCCGTATTTCTTTGCTAAAAAAAATCACGGATAACTACAGGGTATACGCTACCGTTAGCGAAGGGTATTCTCCCCCTACAATTGATGAGATAGTGCCTTCTACAGGCGTATTTAATCCTTTTTTAAAAGCAGAGCAGGGTATCAATTACGAAATTGGTTTCAGGGGCGAACCGATACCACATATTTTATTTGTAGATGCGGCTGTTTATTATTTTAATTTAAATAATACCATTGTTGTACGCAGAAACGCCGCAGGGTCAGATTATTTTGTAAATACCGGCAAAACAGATCAGCGGGGTATTGAATTATCAGCAAATTATTATCCTGTAAAAAACAGTATTCATTTTTTAAGGCAATTAAAATTGTGGGCAAATTATACCTATATTGATGCGAATTTTGCAACCTACCAGCAAGGTATTAATGATTATGCCGGCAATAAATTAACAGGCACTTCGCCCAATATATTTATTGGTGGTGCAGACGCCATTACCAAAATTGGCCTGTATGCAAATATAACCTACAGCTATACCGGCCAGATTCCTTTAAATGACGCAAATACTTTTTTTGCAACCCAATACAATTTATTTTTTGCAAGGCTGGGGTATAAAAAAGATTTCAGTAAAAAACTGCAGGGAGAAATTTATTTTTCTTACGATAAATCGTTCAACACACCCTATGGTTTAGGAAATGATTTAAACGCCGCAGGAAACCGGTTCTTTAACCCATCGGCGTCTGAAAATTTTATTGGAGGTATACAATTTAAATTCAATCTGTAAGCTGTCTGTTTTTAAAAATAAATTTTTCACATCCCCCGCAAAATTTTGTACTGGTTATAACCTCGTATCTATTAAATATCTATTCCCGTGGTTGAAAATGTATATTTGCAAAAAATTACCATCAATGGATTTTAGCCGCATAGCGATAAAAGAAATATTGACCATTACATTTACCCTTTTTGCGGTAATTGATATGATAGGTAATATTCCTGTTTTAGCTTCGCTGAGGATGAAGATGGGTGGCGAAATCCGTTCTACCCAGGCAACATTGGCATCGGGGGCGTTAATGATTTTGTTTTTATTTATCGGGCAACAGTTTTTAGATCTGCTGGGGCTGGATGTACATTCCTTTGCTGTAGCAGGTAGTATTGTTATATTTATCATCGGGTTGGAAATGGTATTAGGTATAGAATTTTTTAAACCGGATGGCAATGCCAAAAGTGGCAGTGTGGTGCCCATTGCATTTCCATTAATAGCCGGTTCGGGAACGCTTACCACTATCATGAGTTTAAAGGCAAATTATAATGACGCGAATATTTTTTTTGGCATACTTATCAACTGTGTTATAATTTATGTGGTGCTTAAATCTTTAAAATGGATTGAAAAGGCCTTAGGGCCCAGCGGTATGATGGTAACAAGAAAATTTTTCGGCGTAATATTGCTGGCTATTGCAGTAAAGATATTCGGCAGTAATATCAGTCAGTTTGGACATTGATGCATCAACAGGCCTCGTAGTACAATGGATAGTATAAGGGCCTCCGAAGCCCTGGATTCAGGTTCGATTCCTGACGAGGCCACATCCCCAAAATTAAGACTTAAAAATAAAACCTTATCCGATAAAATGCCGGTAAGGTTTTTAAATTTTAGTAAATAAGTTTCTTTTGAATTTTATTTAAAAGAAGTGCTTAATATTATCCCGCATTTTTAAACAGAAAACTATCCGTTAATTTGCACCAGTAAGTATAATCATCATTTTAAAAGATTGCGATGAAAATTAAATTTATTCTGCCAATATTTTTTTTGCTAATTGCCCTCAACAGCATGGGGCAGACAAAAATAAAAACTGATGCGGTTGAAAACTATACCGGTAACCGTGCGCCTCTTCAACAAAACCCATATATCGAATTGCCATTGGGCGCCATTAAACCGCAGGGATGGTTAAAGCAAATGCTGCTTACACAAAAAAATGGCTCAACAGGAAATCTTGATAAACTATATCCATTGGTAATGAACCAGCGTAATGGATGGCTGGGCGGCGATGGAGATCAGTGGGAGCGTGGCCCTTACTGGATAGATGGGCTTTTACCACTGGCTTATATTTTAGACGATACAGATTTGATTTTAAAAACAAAACCATGGATTGAATGGGCAATCAAAAGCCAGCAACCGGATGGGTATTTTGGCCCGATAAAAGATTACCCTGCCGAAGAGGGTTTGCAAAGAGACAATAGCCACGACTGGTGGCCAAAAATGGTAATGCTTAAAATTTTACAACAATATTATTCTGCTACAGGTGATAAACGGGTTATTGCCCTGCTGACAAATTATTTTAAATATCAATTAAAGGAACTTCCCCAAAAGCCTTTGGATCATTGGACTTTTTGGGCCCGCTATCGAGGCGGTGATAATATGATGGTAGTGTATTGGCTGTATAATATCACCGGCGATAAATTTTTATTACAGCTCGGCGATCTTTTGTATCGGCAAACATTTGACTATACCAATGCAATTTTACATACAGATATGCTTTCTACACTGGCCAGCATCCATTGTGTAAACCTGGCGCAGGGAATGAAAGAACCTTTAATTTATTATCAGCATCACCACGAAAAAAAATATGCAGAAGCCGCTAAAAAAGGATTTGAGGATATTAACAAATACAATGGAACGGCAAATGGCATGTATGGCGGCGATGAATTTCTGCATAGCAATAAACCTACACAAGGTTCTGAATTTTGCAGCGCTGTTGAAATGATGTTTACATTGGAAAATGCCATTGCAATAACAGGTGACGTAAGTTATGCAGACCACCTGGAAAAAATTGCTTTTAATGCTTTGCCCACGCAGGCTACAGATGATTATTTGGGCCGCCAATATTACCAGCAGGCTAACCAGGTAATGATTACCCGCAAAACCCGCAATTTTGATCAGAACCATGCCGGAACAGATATTTGCTTCGGCCTGTTTACAGGATATACCTGCTGTACTTCCAACATGCACCAGGGCTGGCCCAAGTTTACACAAAATTTATTTTATGCCACGTCCGATAAAGGCCTGGCAGCCCTTATTTATTCGCCCTGCGAAGTGAAGGCACTTGTTGCCAACAGAACAGCAATATCGGTTAAAGAAGAAACAAATTATCCTTTTGACGAAACAATAAAATTTATTGTAAACATCGATGAAAAAGCCGGCTCCGTTTCTTTTCCTTTTCATCTTCGCATACCTGCATGGTGTAAAAAAGGAACTATAAAAATTAATGGTATAATTAATCAAGTATCTGTTGGTGACCGCATTGTTATAATAAACCGGCAATGGAAAAATGGCGATGTGGTTGAACTGGAATTACCCATGCATATTTACAAAAACACCTGGTACGAAAATTCAATGTCTGTAGAAAGGGGACCCATTACGTATGCTTTAAAAATAGGTGAAGATGTTAGAAAGGTAACCAACGAAAAAGACTCCATAACTTATGGTAGTGCCTATTATGAAGTTTATCCAACAACCCCTTGGAATTATGGATTAAAAAATATTGCAAAAAATAAACTACCTCAGCAATATGTATTTGAAAAAAAATCGTCAGTGGCTGCTTATCCATGGAATCTTGAAAATGCACCCAATATTATTAAAACAAAAGGCAGGCGCATCCCATCCTGGCAATTGTATAACGATATGACGGGGCCCATACCTTATAGTTTTATTGACGGATTAGAAACTGGCCCGGAAGAAGAAATTATTTTGGTGCCGTATGGCTGTACCCAATTACGCATTGCACAGTTCCCTGTTGTGGAAGGAAGATAGATGTCCAGTGCTTTGTCCAAGAATAAATTCAGAGATCAAGAATCGTTTTTAGTTACACTATTTTAAGATGAGAGAATATTCACAGAAACAGAAAAGAAGAAAAGACGATGGGGAAAGATGGTACAACGCTACCCTTCTATTTCTACATAAAAAATAATTGTCAATATGCTTAATAAAATTTTATTCAGGTGGTTGGCTGCAGTACTGGTTTTTATTACCGGAAATACCTTTGCCCAAAGCATAAATTATTATTTTGATGCTGCTAATGGAAACGATAACAATACAGGTACAAGTGCGGTAAAGCCTTTTAAAACTTTTAAAAAATTAGGCCAATTGCACGTTAATGGGGGTGATAGTATTTTATTAAAGTCGGATGTGATTTTTACCGACTCACTTTTTTTTTCAGGAAAGGGATTGCCAGACAAACCAATCGTAATTGGCAAATATGGCGGCAATGCAAAACCTCATTTAAAAGGCAATGCTGCCAGTTTGGAAATGGTGCATATTTATAATTCAGAAAATATTGTTATCCGTGATCTTGAAATTTCTAATAAAGGAAAAAATATTCGCCCTCACCTGAGTGGCTTACTGGTGGAACTGAAACGATATGGTATTGCCAGGAATACTACAATAGAAAATCTTTTTGTTCATGATGTGTACGGCTCTTTAATTAAAGGCGAAGGCAAGAATGATAAAGATGCCGGCGGCGGCCAGGCCATTATGATTAGAAACGTAAACGAAGGAGAGGCCGATTCAATTCTTTCCTGTTTCGATGGGTTGCTGGTACAGCATTGTTATATAAAAAATTCGCAGCGTAACGGAATAATGATGTGGGGAAACTGGGTACGCAAATTCTGGTTCCCCAATGAAAATGTAGTGATCAGAAAAAATATTATTGATGGTGTTCCGGGTGATGGCATCGTACCTGTTGGATGCGAGAGTCCGCTGGTAGAATATAATGTGATGAAAAATTCTCCGCTTACTTTACCAGCTTCAGAAGCCTGTGATGGTATCTGGCCATGGTCTTGCGACAATGCTGTTATTCAATACAATATTGTCAGCGGTCATAAATCGCAGGTAGATGGGTACCCGCTGGATGCAGATTATAATTGTACCAATTCATTGTTTCAATATAATCTTACCTATAATAATGATGGCGGATTTTTATTGTTATGTAATTCGGGCGGGTGGCCCGCTGAGTACAGCGTTGGTAATACAGGTACGGTAGTAAAATACAATATCAGCATTAATGATGGCATCCGTAAATATATTGTAAAAGGAAAGCCCGGACATTTTTCACCCATTATACATATAGCAGGGCCAACACAAAACAGTAAAATTGAAAATAATCTTTTTTATGTAAAAAAGAAACCACTTGCCGGTATGGATAAAAGAATTATTTGCTCAGATGACTGGAACGGCTATGCTGACAGTACTTTTTTTGCGCATAATTTTTTGTATACTGAAGAACCAACCCTGGCCGTTGAACCTGCAAAATCGACCAATAATTTTTTTGAAGCAAACTATTACATCGGTTCTTTATCAACCCCTGAAAAAGGCTTTGATGTGTACAAAGGAAAATTCAATAAAAAAATGTGGTTTAATGCTAAAGACGAAAACTGGCAAAAGCTGATTTCGTTTGTGAAAGATAAAACAGTATTGCTCGACGGAAAAGAAATGTCTGTATTGAAACTGATCGGCTGGCAATGATGTGAACATGGAAGATAGTTATTGCAAAAAATAAAAATCGAAAACTTTATGTATAAAAAATTTCTACCCATTTTATTTTGTTTTGCCTTTTTGCAAATCAATTTACCTGCACAAAACAAACAAGTTTCTGCTGCATCAGCAAAAGGGTTAACAACAGATATGGATGGAAACAGCATCAATGCACATGGTGCAGGTATCTTGAAATATAACAACACGTATTATTTATTTGGAGAAATTAAAAAAGGAAAAACATGGTTGGTTGTCAATCAGTCGTGGGAAGATTACCGGGTGCCCGCCGGAGGTATATCCTGTTATTCTTCTAAAGATCTAATAACCTGGAAAAATGAGGGCATTGCATTGAAACCTGTAACAGGCAACCCTTCCAATGAAATTGATACGGGCAGGGTAATTGAACGGCCCAAAGTAATTTATAACGGGCGCACTAAAAAATTTGTGATGTGGATGCATATTGATAAAAATGATTACAGCCTTTCACATGCAGGTGTTGCCATCAGTGATAAACCAACCGGCCCCTATACCTATTTGGGAAGTGTGGCCCCGAATGAGCAAATGAGCAGGGATATGACTTTGTTTAAAGATGATGATGGCAAAGCCTATTTAATTTATGCATCAGAAAATAATATGACCATGCAAATATGTTTGTTGAGTGACGATTATCTTTCGCCGACAAAAAACTATATACGCATTTTAGAAAACCAGCATCGTGAAGCACCCGCCTTGTTTAAACAAAACGGCAAATATTTTTTAATAACCTCCTTGTGCAGCGGATGGGATCCCAACCCTGCAACCTATGCAGTGGCCAATTCAATCATGGGCAAATGGACGCAAAAAGGAAACCCCTGTATTGGGAGCGGCGCTGAGACTACCTTTAATTCGCAAAGTACTTTTGTATTACCTATTGATGAAACAAAAGGGCAATACATTTTATGGCAGATAAATGGAATAAGTTTGATCTGCAAAAATCTGGTTATTTATGGCTGCCCCTTAATAGTACAAATGGGCAAATTGAAATAAAAGAAAACTAACTACCTGGTGATGCGGTAATTAGGTTACCCTAATATTTTTGAAACAAAATCTGAGTGCAGGCTTATTTTCATAAATGCGGCAAGCCCCAAAATAATACCAATTAAACTAACTGTGCCTGAAAAATATAAAAGCCATTTCTTTTGTGTTAGCGAAGAAATTCCAAGCATTGCAATTGATATGGTCAATAAGGCGTCGGTCATATCAAACTGGTCGTCAAATAAATTGATATCGTCATATTGTTTTTGATAACCCTCTGCCTGTGCCTTTATTTCCTTTTTTTCTTTTTCGTAACGGGCAACCTGCGCTGTATAGGTTTTAATTAAATCCTGGCTCCCAGGTTTATTATCAACCTTTAATAACTCAAGCGACTTTTCTGTAATTGACTGCTTTGTACTCTTTGCTTCAAAATACGACCAGGCATTAATTGCATTTGCCTGTGCCTGCGACATAGCCTGAACAATGTTGCCATCTTTTACATTACAAAGCGCCATAAAAGTTGCCGTGATGGCTACAAATAATGCCACCATGGAATTTATCTTATTTTTATCAGAATGTTCTACCTGTTCCTGTATAGTGTCTGCAATGTCTTCCATGCTATATAGATCGTTTTAGTGCCTGTTAAAATTTTTGCCAACCAAAGAGCTGTGACGCAATTTGAAGAATATTACGGACAATCAATGCTTAATTTATAAACATAAAGATGATGATGGGCTGTACTGAATATGGTTAACAAGTTGTTAAGAGAAATTTTATTTTAATTTTTTTAGCGGATAGTTGTTAATAGTAAGTATAGAGCAACAAACTTTATTGAGGTACTACAGCGACCTTCACAAATTTAGTTTTATATTAAGCACAAAAAAAAATTTATATCATACAAATTATGATTTGTCAATTATAGTTTTTACTTTAGTATTACATAATACTAAAGCAGTTATTCGGAATATAACCCACTAATAATAACTCAAGACCTCCCTTTTAAATCACATTAATTTTCGGGCTATCGACTGACACGAATTTAATTCCTGCGACTTATTTATTCACATCAATTGAGTAAAAAGCACCAGCTTCAATTGAAATTTAATGGTGCAAAAGGAGAATTTATATGAGTAAAAATATTTATTTTATCGGCCAATTTGGTAACGATGCCGGAGGATGGTACATAGGTTCGGATGGAAAAATTCACAGAGTTCCAGGATGGAACCCTGAAGCAATGTCAGATTTAGCTTCAGCTGTGAGTATTATTCGATATACAAACCTTGTAAAAAATGCTGGATTTAGTTCTCAAATTATGAAAGAAGTTGTAGGGTTTGCTCAGCAACAACTTGGAGAACATATTAAAGATGGTGGTATTGTTGTAATCAATGGTCATTAATAAGTAATGAGCTATTACAAAAAAGAGCTATATTCAGATTCATACAAAAGATATGCAGGATGGTTTCATGAACTTGATGCATGGACAGAATATTGGGATATATATCACCCTGAAAGTAAAGGAAAATATTATTTCGGTGATGAGAAAACCGAGCAGGGATTACTCACTTTATTTCTTCCCCGACTTTATAGACCTTCCATATTTGATGCGTGGATCAATATGGCTCTTTATGAAAAAAAGTCAGCATTTATTAATGAAGTGTTAGTTCCAAAAGTTGCATCTGCTATTATAGAAGTCGACTTACTTCTTAACAAATTATTTATTAAATATTTTGGTGACGCTTCCGACCCAAAAGTTCAGGTTGATTATTTAAATGCTATGTTTCTCTTTGCTATTAATAGCCTGCCACCTGCAAAAGAAAGAGATGCATTAATTCCAGAATCCGATCCACGTAAATCAACTGCGGGCAGACATACATTAGAAGGAGATATTATGTGGTTTGCATGGGCGCTACAAATAGAGGCAGGTCATGCCATTGCTAAATTTGATGAACAGCATGCCCGCCGAAATTTACTATTATCAGGTATTGCAATTGGCTGCCCGGCAAATTTTGCATGGAAAGGCCACCGTAGAACAAGATCTGAATACGACGCAACTTTGCATACAAAGAAATTGCTGATGAAGCAAGGCATTAAATGGGCAAACGATTTCGAAGCATCCCGTAAAGAAATTCATACTCTTTACAGAATACGTGAATGGGGATGTGAAGATTAAGAAATTTTCTTTGTCGTATTTACATAACAACAAAAGCAGCGTCAATTAAAAAAAGTTTCGAAAATGTGTAACAATCTCATTTAAGGTTTGCCTGTTATACAATTAGCTAATACAAATTAGTCCAATAATGTGTATTCCTTTTTTTAGTTTTTATTAGAAAATATATGAAAACATTAACCTTCATTGTGCAACCAGTGTTATTGATTGATCTTTTTATTTTGTTTCAAGTTGGAATAAGTTATTGAAAGTAAATAAGCAATTCAGGATAAGATTCAGCAACCGCAATAGCGCAGCAAACACCAATAAAAAGTTGCATATAGTTTTCAATAAAGCATAATTGCCGCTCACTTCAATCGATAGGGCTTTAAATATTAAAGCGGATGAGGATGAGGAAACTTGAATCAATATTTCTGTTACCGGGTACAACAAACTTGGCAGCCTTCACCTCACGGGAACATTGATGGAAGTTTTTATTTTTATCCTACGGACCTGCGGGTGGTTTTTTTGCAAATTAAAAAAACGCTATTGTGGCTTGTAGCTTTTTTTATCGGCCTATCATACAACAAACTTAAGATTCATTACATCTTTAATTTTTTGTACAAACAACGCAACATTCATCGGCTTTTTAATATAGCCATCTGCATTGCAAAGTGCCGCTATTTTATCAATATTATCGTTGGCCGATAAAAGCAGTACGGGTATATCATTGGTGGGCTGCTGCGATTTAAGCCTCTGGCAAATATCAGCGCCGTTTATGCCATCCATATGAATATCTAATAAAATACAATCCGGTTTATTTTCTTTAATGATTTCATTTATTTTTTCCCCATTTTGGGAAATTGTAGCCTCGCATCCCTCCTTTACCAGTTTCCAGCGCATCAATTCAAGTAAGTCCTTATCATCATCAATAAGTAGTATGGTGGGTTTTTTACTGACAGACTGTTCCATAAAAATTAAGTTTATTTAAATAATTCAATTTTCAGGCCAGTGCCACCATAGTAAATATTTCTATATGTTAAAGATTTTCTTTTGCTGGGCAAAAGATTGATACGGCTCCTTACCGCCTTGGCAGAAAGGCTATAATATTGTACCAAAATTTCAGGAATATCAGGGTTTTACCTGTTCAAAAAAGAATACTCCTTTTTTGTTGGAGATAATAATATCGGGTAACTGATCTTTATTAATATCGGTTACAATAAAACTGTTGCCAATGCCTGAATTGCTATCAACCTGGTGCGGAACCCATTGAGGATTTTTTCCGGGCTTAAATTCAAACCAGTATAAAACGGAAGCTTCATAAGCGCCGGGATCGCCGCCATTGTGTGCGAAGTAACGCTTGCCTGTAATAAGGTCGGGATACCCGTCGCCATTGATATCAGCCAATGCAAGGGAATGTGATTCTGAAAATAATTTACTGATAACATGGTTGACCCAGATGGTATTTCCTTTATCATCTTTTTGCTGTTCGTACCACCATATTCCATAATCATGCGCAGAAGAACTGATGATGTCCTGGTCGCCATCTTCATCAACATCCAGCACAAACATATTGGCGCAATCTTCTCCAAAATCAGCGGCATGAAATTGCCAGTTGTTTGTTTTTACGTCAACGGGCTGTTGCCACCAGCCGCTTTTTATGATAACATCGTTTCTTCCATCTTTATTAACATCGCCCCAGCCGAGGCCATGTGTGTACCTGTTAGTGGCTCTTTGTTTATCGCTGCTGATAATAAAGCGCTGCCAGGTGGTATCATTTTTTTCAACCGGCGATTTTAACCAGATAACTTCTTTGGTTAAAGTATCGTTGCAAATAAGATCCATTCTTCCGTCGTTGTCAACATCTGCAAAGGCAGGGGTTTCAATGCCTGCAGACTTAAAAATAATATGCGTTTTCCATAACGTATTTTTATCTGTTGGGTTTTCGTACCATGCGCAAATACCGCCGGGCTGATCAAACCGTATCAGGTCTAACCTGCCGTCGTTATTTACGTCCATACAAAAATTTAAAAATGTGGTACTGTATCCCGGCACAGGGTTTAAGGTATCTGCATGAATAAGATGCTGTTTCCATGATGGCGCTTCGAACCAGTAATTACCCGCCAATATATCGGTATTGCCATCATTATTTACATCGCCCACTGCGGCACCCTCCGAAATAAATGTGTTGCTGATAATATGTTTTTTAAATACTACTGATCCCGGCTGTTGCGCTTTGCAAAAAGGCAATATGCCTGCTGAAATAATAAACAGCATGATCGTTCTGTTAAAGCGAAGCGTGGATAATAATTGCATGATATGTTTTATTGATGACTCAAATAAATTTGCCGTCGGAAGATTGCATTTTCAGTTGTCCCATATTTTGGAACAACTCACTACCTTCAGCTTTAAGTTTTGTTTTTAATGCATTCCAGTATTTTCTTGGTCTCGGGCTGTCAGTAAGTATTTCAATAACATCAATTGCAGAGAAATACCATTTCTCATTTTCTTCACCCCACAGTGTTCGCACTTGCTTTTCTTCAAATATCTTTATTTCATTTTGCTTTTTCATTGCAAAAATTTTAGTTATTCAATTTTTTTGTAAATTTCATGATGACTCGTCCTAAAGTGTTTTCTGCCAGAAATCACAGCTGGGTAGATACATGGTTTTAGCCTGTAACACTTTAAAGATAAAGTTTTTTTTAACGAAACTTCGGTGCAGGAGAAAAGAAGAAAAAGCAAGGGAACTTGCGTTGCTGAAACGGCTTTCACTTTTATTTGTAAGGTATACTCATTTTGCGATGGTTGGTGGTTGCGCAACATCGGGTGTTTAAACCAACCACCGAAGCAGCAACATGAACCCGCATTGGGCGTTGCTGATGTTATCGTCAGCCTCTTTAAGCATCGCTATAAAATGATTCAAACTTCTTACATTTTTCAAAACTAAAAATGAACCAAAAACAGCCATTTTCAACAGATCAACAACAACCGGTTCTGTCCATTTTTTTCCATCGGCGCACGATGAACACAGGGAAGGACCTGGCTTTCTGGATGATCAACCGCCAACCTCCATAAGTGGCCGAGGCCTAAACTGACGGTGCGTGCCTCAGGTTTAGCCTGATAGTGTAAATCAAAGAAATGCTCACTTAAAAATGAGTCAAAACCTTCACCTGTCCTGCCTTGCCGGCAGGCAGGTCCGGGATATAGTTTTTTGAGTTCATCACGTATTTCGGGGATAAGCACTTTTTGTATGGCTTGTGAATTTGGCAATATTTCACTGGGCTCGCCATAGTACGTGCATAAAAAGGTATCGACTGGTACGGGAGAGCGATCTACATGAAAAGAATAAACATCGGTTGCAAAAAACGGGTAGTTATCATCTCTCTCATAGCATTTTATCAGGTTAAGCATTGGAGATGCGCCATGAGCTTTCAACATCTCCAGGTCATTTAAAAGAATTTCACGGGCAAGCTGACCCTGTTCACTCAATTGAAGTTCCCGAAGCTCCTCTTGATCAAGTACCGCTATATTTCCGTTTAGTTCTACCTTTTTAACAATCTCGGCAAAATCACCTGTCAGTTTACGGGTACAGCAAATCGCATTCATTTTTCCATGAAAAGGCATGGAAACAAGGTCTTTAAAATTAGTGACACAGTGAATTTGATGCTCAGCATTTGATAAATTAATCATAATCGTTTATAAGTATAAAATCCTTTCACTTGGTAATACTGCAACTTATAGTGGCTCGGGATGATTCCAGAGTGCCTTGTGTTAAAATAAGGTTACGCAAAATTAAGTGCAATAATACCAACGGATTTATAAATTGATCCAATATCATCTGGTATTCCCGATAAAAATCGGGATTTCAAAAATTGAAAATGCCGAGGTGATATTTTAATTCCGGTTTTGCGGAAGCTGTTTAGGCCCCCGAAAAAATCGGGGGACTATTACAGATATCCAATCGGTATAAAATGTATAATTCTTTTGTACCGGTGTGGGGTTGCAAAAATGTAAATATTTGGTAGTTTTATGGAATATTGATTTACCAAAACTTAAAATACTTTTTAATGAAACTAATAAGAAGGCTTTTGTTTATTATGATAATGCTGCTTGTTTTTCAAACAGCCAATGTATTTGCTCAAGTGGTGGCGGGTGCTAATCTTGCAGCCCATGGAGTGCTGGCACTTATAGGCGGCAGTCGTGAAAAAAAACTGGAAAAAATAATTGAGAACTCCTCAACGCATGAAAAAATAAGCGGATTAAATGTAATAGTGTTACGCATAAAAGAATCAGACATAAAAAGTAAAGCTAAAAATCATATTATAGCACTCCAAAACCGGTTAACTCAATATAACACTCAATATAAAAATAATCAACCGCTTATTGTGCCAAAGAATGACAGTGATTTAATAGCCATCCAGGATATTGATGAAAATTGGCCAACCGATGAATATACAGGCGAATTAAGAGCTTATAAGCGATATGCTTTGCAGCAGAAACAAAAATTGCCCGCTGCACCCGCAGACAGTTTACACACAACGCCTGCCGGCCTGGTAAAAAAAGATACCACGGGGGTGAAATTATAAGCGGATTATACTTCCTGCTGTCATCTTATTTACCAGCAACGGTGTGTCACGAATGAATAGAAAAAAAAAGATATTTCTATTCAATGTTGAATAAAAGATGGCAGTAGGTCTGCCGCATACGTCATGCAGTTGAGGTGTGCAAACCACCTGAAGGTGCTGTGTTCAAAAGTCATGGTGCTGAACGTTCAGGCAAAAGGTATCGTAAAGGTATCAGGTAAGTGTAAAGAAGCTGAACGCAAGTGAATCGTTGAAGACATGTCGAAAGGGATTACTTGTTGACAAAACTATTGGCCTCGTTGCGCTGATAGGATTACTGTAGCGGATAACTGTTTACTGGCTACAGGTCAACCGGCATTAAGACGACAGGAGCTTTACACAGGCTTTTATTCGGAACGTGAGAGGCTTCCTTATTAATGTGCCAATGAGCAGCAATAAGAAGTTCTGTAATTGCGGAACTACCGCGACTGTAACATGCAGTTAAGGTTATCATTTTGCGTAACCATGCTACAGGCAGAGGGATGTAATAAGAAGCGTCGGACGAAGCCGTAGTAGTGCTGATATTCTGTGAAAGCGGGAAGTAGCGAAGGGCTTCGGTTATCTGGTCAAAATTATTTTTACACAACACAGATGGTTGAAGTTTAAGTTAGCAAGTAACTTATGCAATTGTTAGTGAAAGATGAAGAAAGAAAATGACAAAATCATTACCGGTCAGTAAGCGGATGGTTTACGACAGTTACCTGAAAGTTGTGGACAAAGATGGCGGAGCAGGCATAGATAAGCAAAGCATTGAGATGTTCAATGAAGAGCTTTCTGGCAACCTGTACAAAATCTGGAATCGTATGACATCAGGAAGCTATTTTCCACCGCCTGTCCGAACGGTATTTATTCCCAGGAAACAAGGCGGTTTAAGGCCACTGGGTATGCCAACAGTTGGCGACCGCATAGCACAAGGTGTAGTAAAAGATTATCTGGAACCTTCACTGGAAGCAATCTTTCACAACAGCTCATTTGGGTACAGGCCCGGCAGAAGCGCACATGATGCATTAAAGCAATGCCAGAACAATTGTATAAAACATGCCTGGGTGATAGATGTGGATATAAAAGGGTTCTTTGATAACATCAGTCATGAGTTGCTGCTTGAATTACTGAAGCAGCATACGCAGGAAAGATGGGTATTGATGTATGTAGAAAGATGGTTGAAAGCAGGAGTGGAACAGGCAGATGGGAGCATAGCAGCAAGAACAAAAGGCACGCCGCAAGGAGGTGTAGTCAGTCCGTTGCTGGCAAACATTTACCTGCATCATAGCTTTGACAAATGGATGGAAGAAACAAATCCGCAGAAACCGTTTGAACGGTATGCGGATGACATAGTCATTCATTGCAATAGCAAAGAAGAAGCAGAAAATCTGCTGTCACGATTGAAAGAGCGGATAGGCGCATTTGAATTATCGCTTCATCCTGAAAAGACAAAAATCGTGTATTGCAAAAATTATCAGCGGCAGGAAAAACATGAAGAGGAGAGCTTCGATTTTCTAAGCTACAGTTTTCAACCGAGAAGTATACGAAGCAAGTTTGGCTGCATTAACAAAACCTACATTGTATTTGCTGCAGCAATAAGCAGCAAAGCTAAAACGAGCATTAGAGAAGCCATAAAAGCAATACTGTTGCCACGATGGTCTCAACAAACAATGGAAGGTTTTGCTAAAATACTCAATCCAAAAATAAGAGGATGGATCAATTACTACACAAGGTTTTACAGACAGGAAATGTTACAGGTGTTTTGTTACTTAAACGAACGAATAAGAAAGTGGATAAAGAATAAATACAAGCTTGCAGGTAAAAAGCAGGTATTGAAAAAGTACAAAACAATACAGATGGAGCAACCGGCATTGTTTTATCATTGGCGTTTGGGAATAAAATCATGATTGGATAACAAGAGCCGTATGAGTTGAGAAACTCACGTACGGTTCCGTGAGCGGCTTGGGCTGAAATGCCTTTGCCTACTCGACT
>JAYVZR010000040.1:0-2526 GCA_043783135.1 Ferruginibacter sp.
GTCGCTATCCAGTTTCCTCCAATAAGATAATTTCCCTGACCAGTATAAGTTAGAGAAGATAAGGCAGGCTGTGGAGGCAGGTTGCCAGTTATACCATAACTTCCCCTCAGCTTAAGGGTGTTAAAACCAGGCAGGTTTAAAAATTTATTTAAATCCACACCGGCACTTACTGCGGGAAAATAACCCCACTTATTATTTATTCCAAATTCAGTAGATCCTTCCCTTCTTAAGGAAGCGGACAAGAACGCAAAGTTATTATAGTTTAGATTTAAGCGCCCAAAAAAAGCCACTAACCTGTGACCATTTTTATAACTGTTTAGAGAAGCCAGTCCATTTTGTACATCCTGGGCAGTAGAAAAGTCCTGGCCGGATAAGTCGGTAATAAAATTACCTGCGTTTGCGTTAAATCCCTGGTAAATAAAATCCTGATATGAATACCCAGCAACAGCAGCCACTTCCAAGTTAGAAATTTTACCATTGTACGACAATGTATTTTCATATAATTGTGTTACAGCCTCATCGTCTCTCTTGTAAGATAACCCGTGGCGACCTACACCTGTTCCACCTTGAAAACCCCGATCAATAAAAGCCGTACTTGGACTATAAGCTGAAAGATAAGTACTGGTTTGTTGTTGAGCATACCTTGTAAGAAATTTTAATCCTTTTATAATTTCATATTCTACAGTACCTGCAAAGTTTAACCTGCTTAACTGCTGGTGATTAGTGTTTTGCTTTAACACAGCTACTGGGTTGGAATATTCAGTTGCACTCACTTCGAAATAACCCCCACCAGCTAAATCCTGTTCTGGCTTTTGAGCATAAACCGGAGATGTTGGATTGTAGATAGTCGCATATTCGAAAGCATTGGAAAAACCCAATTCGGCAGTTTTACGGGTTGTACTAACTTCTACATTAAAAACCAGTCTGTCATTGAGTGCTTTGTGAGTTATATTCACTCTGCCATTCAATTGTTTAAGACCTGTAGTAATTGCAACACCCTGAGCATCTCTGTAATTGATGGATGCATTATAGGTAGTATGTTCATTTCCGCCGGAAAAAGACAAATTATGCTGGTGCGAAATAGCTGTTCTTGTGATTTCCTTATACCAATCAGTGGTAGCTCCATAATCTGTGCCAGCTCCAATGGTTTTTATTAGAGTACGATATTCAGCAGCTGTTGCATGCTGAGTGAGGCGTGCAGCACTTTCAGTACTCACAGACCCATTATATGTAAGTTGCGAAGTCCCCTTGACACCAGTTTTAGTAGTAACAATGATTACGCCAGCAGAACCACGGGTTCCATAAATAGCAGCAGAAGAACCATCTTTTAATACATCAATACTTTTAATATCATTGGGATCTACGGAATTTAAATCCGCACCAACCTGGCCATCAATTACTACCAATGGAGCGGCATTACCTGCACCAATAGTAGCTAAACCCCTTAACCTGATATCAAAACCGCCGTTCACATCACCGCCTGCACGGGATATTGAAAGACCTGCCACTTTACCCTGTAATAACTGGGCAACATCATTGATATTACCTTTATTAAATTGTTCTGCGTTTACCCTTGTAATAGCACTGGTGATTTCCCTTTTCTTTAAAGTACCGTAACCAACCACGGTAACTTCATTTAAACTGGTATTGCTTGATTTCATTGAAACAGCAATATCGCTTTTTCCAGATACATTCATATCCTGTTTGTCAAAGCCTACACCTGAAAGCGTAATTTTTGATATGCCATCGGTTGAGGATAATTTAAAGGTTCCGTCATTTGCGGTAGCTGTGCCTACTTTTTTACCAGAGGCGGTAACTCCCAATACCGAAATACCCGCAACAGGCGAACCATCTTTGGAGTCGGTTACCTTACCGGTTACTTCTTTGTTTTGGGCATACGCCATGGTGGAAAACAAGGCAAGACAAAAGCAAAGCATGCCTTTTGCAAGTTTTTTTACATTCATAATCAGTTGTTTAATTTTAGTTTTGTAAATTCTCAGCTATTATGGAAACACTTATGCCTTATAATTGAAAATGAAGTACCGGTTTGTGTCGGTATATGCAGAGATGTTCTTCATACAGCAATTGTTTGGTAAGAGCGAATCGTTAGTTAAAATTATAACTTTGGTTTAACATAGAAATATTTATTTAGTGGTTTTAGATGCCACAAATGTTTTCGCAAACGTTTGCGGAGGATAAAAGATTATCATATCATTTTATAAATGTCAATCTTACTTTTAAATCACAGGATTTATATAAATAAAAGTTACGTTTAAATTGTTTTTTTATTTGATGATTAAACTTACATAATCTGATTTCACAATTTTTTACAAAAAAGTAAAATTGCTACAGCATGATAATGCTTTATGAAATGTCAATTATTAATTTTAGTAAAAATCAGTTATTATTTATAAAACTATTTAACGTTTTAGGAATTAGCACTTAGGTCGCACTCTGTTTTTGAATATTTTCTAACCGAATAGGAGGAGTCTGCATCATACGTTCAATTAGTGCATGAAAAATTGT
>JAYVZR010000041.1:0-2525 GCA_043783135.1 Ferruginibacter sp.
AGGAAATTTATGGCTCCATATTAACCATACACATTAAAAAACGGTTACGTAGCGAACAAAAATTTAACGGGCTGGAAGAACTGAAAAATCAACTGGCAAAAGATAAAAGAAAGGCTGAAGAGTGGTGAAAGATTAGTAGTTGACTATTCAATAATCAACCTTCAATATTCAATACTCAATATAAAACCCATGGGTATTTTCATTGAAAATTGTTTGTTGGAAATTGAATATTGAACATTTAAATTTAACAGCACTACCCTTGTTTCAACAAATACCAAAACTGTAAACACCACCGCTCCAATTATAAACTCAATTCATCATCTTCACCACCAGCTCTTTCATCAGCGATCCATCAGAAGTGCCGCTGCTGTTGACACCCACGCTTTTTAGATTGTATTCATGCAGCAGCAGCAATGCTTTTTCCACTCCCTCATAACCGTACATTTTCATGGTGGCCAATGCTTCTTTAGCTGCAAAAGGATTATTGTAAAACATCGGTTTGACAGCAGCTTCACTTTTATCAACCATACCAAAAATACTATACAGCTTACTAAAGAAACCATACAATGCCGGCAACACCAATTGTATCGGTGCTGCTTTGGGGTTGCTCTCAAAATACTGGATAATTTTTATTGCTTTTGCAAGGTCTTTTTTAGCCAGTGCATTTTGTAATTCAAATGCATTGTATTCCTTGCTTACCCCTACATATTTTTCTATATCATCTTCTGTAATGGTTTTTCGCTTGCCAAGGTTCACGGTTATCTTTTCTATTTCGTTGGTTATCCTGCTCAAATCATTGCCCACATAATCTACCAATAACGTCATTGCTTTCTGGTTCATTTCAAGTTCCTGCTGGTTCATATAATCCTTCATCCACTCCAGCATTTTATAATCCTTCACTTTTTCTGATGTAAATATCTCACCTGCTTTTTTGATAGTTTTATAAAGTTTTGTTCTTTTGTCCAGCGTTTTTTCTTTGTAGCTCACTACAAAAATGGTGGAGGCCAATGGATTTTCTATGTAGGGATCCAGCTTTTCGAGGTCCTTCATTTGCTGGGCTTCTTTTAGCAGCACCACTTGTTTTTCGGCAAACATCGGGTAGCGCATACAGGCGTTTACCAGATCGCTCCAGCTGGCATCTTTTCCATAAAACACAGATAGGTTAAAGCCTGCTTCACTCTCAGGCAATATTTTATGCTCTGCATAATCCATTACCTGGTCAATATAATAATCCTCCTCTCCTTCCAGCCAGTACAGCGGTTTAAAGAGTTTCTTTTTCCAATCACCAATAATTTTTTCTGCAGACATATTGGGGCAAAATTAAGCTTCCCGTTTTTAAATAAAAAAGTTAGTAAATAAGTTTTTACTCTTTTTATCAACGCACCTATTTGCAGATAGCCCTTTTCTTTCTTTATTTTATTCTAAAAAAAACTGCCCCTGAAATGGGGCAGTAAATTTTGATACAAGTGGTAAAATATTATTTCACCACCACTTTGAGTGAGGTTATTTTTTTATCAGGGGCAGTTACCTGCAGTTGATAAATTCCGGAAAGCAATTTAATGCCGGGCTTAATTTTTTCTGTTGAAGTACCCACCGTATGGGTGATAAATTTGTTTATTATTTCCTGTCCAAGTATATTTATCAGCCTGATATAATAAATGCCCTGCGGCATGCTATTTATCTGTAACTGAATGTAATTATCTGTTACAGGATTAGGGAATACATACATAGCCGGTGTACTTTTATTGATTTTCACTTTTACAATATCACTGTATCCTGAAGCATTATGGTAGCTGATACTATGTATCCTGTAATAGTAATATCCTGGTGAAGGAGCCACATCCAGCCATTCATACAAAGCATTACTGTTGTCGTTTTTTAATGAAAGCTTAGTTGACATTTTAATAAAATTGATACCGTTGGTTGAACGCTCAATTTCATATTCCTTAATGTTATACTCGTTGGCTACATCCCAATGCACAGCTATATCACTATTTAACACCATTGCGCTAATACCAGTATAGGTTACAGATGGTTTGAAAACAACCCTGAAACGATCGGAAACGGCGGATGCAGCATCTGATGTCAACTCAAAATCAACGGTTGTATTACCATTCAAATTAATGGGCGTTGATTTATTTAAAAATCCATCCTCTATAAACCCGGCAAGGTTATCCTGTTCAAGTTTTTGTGTTATAAATGTAAACCGGTATTTGCGTTGGGATGTTTTAGTCAATTTTAAGAAAAGGGTATCTGTAATTTTTATGGTTGGCCTTCTTTCAATAGCTAATAATTTATTGTTGCGCAGTAGTCCAAAAGTTTCATTAATATTTGAAAATTTCACTGCGTCTTCTATTGTTACACCGGGACTGTAACTGTCATCAAATTCTGCAAAAATACCGTCTGCCAAATACGATGTATTGTCTGCATGGAATTTATACAGGTTTATCCTGATATCTTTAGATTGTGCAGCAGGCACTGGCCTGAACATACCCAGGTTATTTGCAGTTGATTTATCTGGCTCA
>JAYVZR010000042.1:0-2521 GCA_043783135.1 Ferruginibacter sp.
CCATCCATTAGAGATAGTACCAATTGTAAACTTGAAAAAATTCCAATTAACCCATAACCTTCCGGCCCAATATATTTAAGATATATTGGCACAAAAAGAATACCTATTAAAGCAGACCAGCCATTTCCCGCAAAATTGGCGATTATATTTGCTTTTAATGAAGTAGTTTGTAATGATTTTTTTAGCAATGTTATACAGTGTTTAGGTATACATTAAAAAACTGTTGTGCATAGCATTGCAGTTATTATAATTTTTTGCAAATATACTTTTTAAAATTTCAATTACTCCTTTAGTGAGGCATGCAATAAAATGCATCACTTCTATTTTGTACCTTATCGCAGCTAAAATTCAATTATGTTTTTGTAACCCCGGCTTTAAAAATTAACGGTTAATTTCGCTTTAAATAATTTCTGCCTATTTATAAAGGTTAATATATTTTCTTTAGTTAAAAGCAATTTTTTAAATAAAAAAATAAAATTACTTATATGAAATCTCATAATTTTATTTAATTGCTTTGAAAGTTATAAGATTTTGTTAGAAGGTCTATTGAGGCAAAATTTAATTGAAAATTATGTGCGGTATCAGCGGATTTATAGATTTCAATAAAAAAATTACCAGGCAACAGCTTACCAGTGCATGTAATTCCCTTAAACATCGTGGTCCTGATGATAGTGATAATGCCTTTATTGAAACAGCGAAGGCTATTATTGGATTAGGCCACCGTAGATTGTCTATCCTGGATTTATCGCCGCTGGGACATCAACCCATGTATAGCGATGACAAACAGGTACTTATCATTTTAAATGGAGAAATATATAATTTTAAAGAAATCAGGGGTCGGCTTGAAACCAGGGGATATCAATTCATTTCCAATTCAGATACAGAAGTTATCATAAAAGCTTACCAGGAGTATGGCATGGAATGCGTGCAACAATTCATAGGCATGTTCGCATTTGCCATATATGATAAACGGTTACAAAAAATATTTTTATGCAGGGACAGGGCCGGTGTAAAACCACTCTATTATTATTTTGCTGATGGATGCTTGCTATTTGCTTCAGAGTTAAAAGCATTTCACCATTTCCCTAATTTTAAAAAAGAAATTGAAGATGTCGCAGTATCACTTTATTTTAAATACGGGTATATAAAAGCACCGTATACAATTTTTAAAAATACACACAAGCTTTTACCTGGCTATTTTGCAACATTAAACATAAAAAATCAGTCATTAAAATTAACTCAATACTGGAACGTATTAGATTTTTATAATAAACCAATTATTAAAATCGATGAACAAGATGCTTTGGACCAATTAGAAACCCTTTGCAAATCTGCCTTTCAGTATCGTATGATAAGTGATGTACCGGTGGGGGTTTTTTTAAGTGGTGGCTACGATAGTTCATTATTAGCGGCCATTTTGCAAAAAAATAATCCCTCTAAAATTAACACTTTTACTATTGGGTTTAATGATGAAGTACTCAATGAGGCCAATCATGCAAAAAATATAGCAAAATATTTAGGTACCAATCATAATGAATATTATTGTACCACCAATGAAGCACAGGAAATAATACCTTCGTTACCCTTTTTTTATGATGAACCTTTTGGTGACAGTTCGGCTATACCTACTATGTTGTTAAGCCGTTTTGCAAGGCAACAGGTTACTGTAGCCTTATCAGCAGATGGAGGTGATGAAATATTTGCAGGCTATGTAAGGTATGATCAGTTAACAAGTATTAATAAAGTACAAGAAAGGCTACCTTATTTTGTTAAAAAAAGTGCTGCTAAATTACTTGCTGCTATGCCAGGGATAAGTATGCGGCAGCGAAAAGTTGCTGCCCTGCTGACTCAAAGGGAGTTGCTTGCCACAAGTGATTTACTTAGTACACACTTTCTTACAACAGATCTACAACAGTTATTACAGATAAAATTCATACTTGATACTCCTTTAAATGATGATAATTCAATTCCAGATTATGGATTTATTAATACCCTGTTAGCAGCAGATTATAAAGTATATATGCCTGATGACATTTTAACCAAGGTAGATAGGGCAACAATGAGTGTTGGACTTGAAGGAAGGGAGCCATTACTAGATCATCGGATAATTGAATGGGCGGCACAGTTGCCTGTTAACTTGAAATATAAAAATGGGAATAAAAAATATTTAATAAAGCAATTAACACATAAGTATTTACCTGTTGAAATGATGAAAAGGCCTAAAATGGGTTTTGGGATACCATTTGGGAACTGGTTAAAAGGGGGTTTAAAACCATTACTATTAGAAACAGTAAACGAAGAAAGCCTTTCCAGGCAAAATGTTTTAAACAAACAATATGTACTTACACTAATGGATGAATACCTTTCAGGAAAGATAAAAGACGATTGGCAGGTTTGGCTGATTTTTATTTTTATGCTATGGTGGAAAGAATGGATGAATTAAGCCTACTTTATTTGAAAATAGCAAATTGTTTTTATATTTGCCTGTTACATTCAATACTTGTTTTCAATCAAAATTATT
>JAYVZR010000043.1:0-6893 GCA_043783135.1 Ferruginibacter sp.
TATAATTACAGCAACTGCAAGGTCAACGATGTTTCCCTTCATTGCAAATTCCTTAAATTCTTTAATAAATCCCATAATAGTATATTTTTAGATTGTTAAAAGGCTTTTGAATATAATGGCACAAAAGTAATTTTTTATTATTATGTTGTCGTTAACAGGGTAAAAAAAATTAAACTTGTTAATAAAATTATTGAATGTTAAATTAATCTTTTGTAGAATTAATTCGCACGTGTAAATCAATGAATAGAAATTTAATTAATTGGATGTTGTTTATTTTACTCTCTTTAATTTGGGGGAGCAGTTTTATTTTGATGAAACTGGGGCTAAAACAGCTTTCAGCTTACCAGGTAGCAGCATTACGTATTCTATCTGCCGGGCTTATATTATTGCCCGTTACAGTAAAATATATACGCTGTATTCCAGCAAAAAAACTTTTCATTATTTTTTTATCTGGAAGTCTGGGAAGCCTAATACCGGCATTTTTATTTTGCATTGCTGAAGAAAAAATAGATAGTGCACTTGCAGGAATGCTTAATTCGCTCACCCCGGTTTTTGTAATTATTACCGGAGCTGTTTTCTTTAAAAATAAAGTACCCGCCAACAAAATAACTGGTATATGTATATCTTTTACCGGTTGTGTGTTTTTATTATTTAGCAAAAGCAACTTGCAGACAAACCAACCTTTTTCATCCGTAGCTTTAATAATACTTGCAACTGTTTTTTATGGCTTTAATGTTAATATGGTTTCAAAAAATCTGTTACATATCCCTTCTTTACATATTGCTTCTATTGCGCTTACTTTAAATGCAATACCTGCATTACTGGTACTTATTTTTACAGGTTATTTTAGCCTGGCGCTGGGTGAACATGAAGTTATATTAGCAAGCAGTGCTGCCGTAATGTTGGGTATAGGAGGCACCGCTATAGCTACCATTATTTTCTATATGTTGGTGAAACGAGCTGGTAGCATATTTGCCAGTACGGTTACCTATGGTATTCCATTTGTAGCAATTGCCTGGGGTATTTTTTATAAGGAAAGTTTTGGATGGCTGCAGGTATTTTGCCTTATTGTAATTTTAGTTGGCGTGTATTACACAAATAAAAATGTAAAATGAATTATTAAAATACAAAGAAGAAAGCCTGAAGTAATATTGCTGCAGGCTTTCTTCTTTAAAAAATTTAAATTTATTATTTCACTGCAGGAGCAGGTGCCTGTAATTTATCAAATTCTTCTGCGCTTAATACATCGCCAACAAAAGTGATTGTTTTCATTTCATCCACGCCAGCAAATTTTACAGTCAGGTGTTTTTCAAAATGTGCCAAATTTGCCGCATTATACGTAGCATTAATTTCTCCTGTTTTCCCCGGAGCAATAGGTGATTTTGTATAATCAGAAATGGTACAGCCGCAGGTTGGATTTGCAGCTTCAATTATTAAAGGTGCATCACTGATATTAGTAACTACAAAAGTCCCTTTCGCCGGTATGCCTTGTTTTATTTTACCAAAATCAATGGTTTCCTTATTAAATTTTGCTACATCACTTGCCTTTTTGGCCTGTGGCTGGGCAAATAAAGAAGATGTAATAGCTAATACTGTTGCAGATAATAATAATTTTTTCATGTTATTTTTTTAATTGTTTTTATTATTGATTTTGTAAACTTCCCAATTCCTTATTTTCAGGTGCAGAAGTTGCCGGTGTTTTCCACACTTCTCCCTTAATAACAATTTGCTTTGTTAGATTATTATTATAAGTAATGGTAATTACCTTGGTAAAAACCCCTTCACTTGCTGCATTGTAACCAACCGTAATTTTTGTTTTTTCGCCAGGCTCCTGCACTTTATCTTTTTCCCAATTTGGCGTGGTACAACCACAACTTGCCTGAACGTTTATTATTTTTAAAGAATCTTTACCGTTATTTACAATATCAAATACATGTGTTACAGGCTTTCCTTGCGGTATTTTGCCAAAATCATATTCTGTTTCTTTCAAAACCAAAACTTCATCAACCGGCGAATTGCGTTGAACTGCTGATACTGAAATATTTGTTGATTGAGTACCACCGCTTTTAGCCAATATTGCCGTTTGCGCATGCAAGGAAAATGCAAGAAAAAATATACAAGAAAGGGTAAATAATGTTTTCATTTGATTTATTATTTTCAAATACTGTTCCAAAGATACAAAAACGCACAAAACTGGTGCAAATTGTTAGGTCGTTATCATTTTTTTAACAATCATCACAACTATTATTTTACATTTGTTAAATGGATACAGCAAATATCACTGATACTGCATTGCAGGAAAAATTAAGTTTTGATCATTTCCGAAACGAAGTGCTTAAAGACTATCGTATTAGCTGCGAAAGCAGGGAAACAAGCCTGCTGGGTAGAAAAGAGGTTTTGACTGGTAAAGCTAAGTTTGGGATTTTTGGTGATGGTAAAGAGGTAGCGCAGGTAGCAATGGCTAAATTTTTTAAACCAGGCGATTTTAGGGCGGGCTATTACCGCGATCAGACCTGGATGTTTGCCGCAGGAATAGCCACTGTAGAACAATATTTTGCACAATTATTTTCAGATCCTAATATAAATAATGATCCATTTAGTGCAGGCAGGCAGATGAATGCACATTTTGCCACTAAAAATGTAGATGAAAATGGCGATTGGCTGGAACTTGCCAAAACCAAAAACAGCAGCAGCGATATGGCGCCCACCGCAGGGCAAATGCCCCGTGCACTTGGTTTAGCACTTGCCTCAAAATTATTTAGAAACGTAGATACATTTAAACAACATAGCGATTTAAGCGATAATGGTAACGAAATTTGCTTTTGTACTATTGGAGATGCCTCTACCAGTGAAGGACATTTTTGGGAAGTAGTGAACGCGGCTGGTGTACAACAGGTACCACTGGCCATTTTTGTATGGGATGATGGGTATGGTATTTCTGTGCCTAAAAAATTTCAAACCACTAAGGGTTCCATTTCCACAGCTTTACGAGGTATGCAAAAAACAGAGGGGACCAACGGGCTTGATATTTATAAATTAAAAGGATGGGATTATGCTGGCATGTGTGAAGTATTTGAACCCGCTATTCAAAAAATTAGAGACACCCATATACCCGCTATTTTTCATGTTGAAGAAATAACACAACCACAGGGCCATTCAACTTCGGGCAGCCATGAGCGTTATAAAAAGCCTGAAAGACTTGCCTGGGAAAAAGAATGGGATTGCATAAAACAAATGCGTCAATGGATATTGGAAAATGTACTGGCAGAAGAATATGAGTTGAGTGAAATTGAAATGAATGCAAAATTGTTTATAAAAGAAAGTAAACAAAAAGCATGGGATAAATATATTGCTCCTCTAAAACAACAGGTAAATATTTGTACCTCATTATTAAATAATCTTGCAGAAAAATTAGATGCAGAAAAAGCTGCAGCCATTAAAAATATTGTTGCCAAATTAAACACTAATAAAGAACCTTTACGCAGGGAAGTTTTAAAAGCAATAGCAACATCATTGAATATTGCAGATGGTGATATTGCAATAAAAGAAGTAAGTGATTATTATGAACAACTAAAGGCTTTAAATGCAAAACTGTACAATTCTTTATTATATAATGAAGGGCCTAAATCGGCTTTAAAAGTAAATGAAATTAAGCCGTATTATTCTGCTGATGCAACGCTGGTAAATGGATACGAAATACTAAACAGCTATTTTGATGCCTTGTTTGCAAGTAATGATAAAGTAACTGCTTTTGGCGAAGATGTAGGTTTAATAGGCGATGTAAACCAGGGTTTTAGTGGCTTACAGGCCAAGTATGGTGAACAGCGTATATTCGATACCGGTATTAGGGAACTTTCCATAATAGGCCAGGGAATTGGTTTGGCTTTAAGAGGTTTGCGGCCCATTGCAGAAATACAGTATATAGATTATTTGCTGTATGGTTTACAAACACTAAGCGATGATTTGGCTACCACACATTTTCGTACGGCAGGCCAGCAAAGTTGCCCGCTGATTGTTCGTACAAGAGGACATCGGTTAGAAGGCATATGGCATAGCGGCTCACCCATGGGCATGATCATTAATTCTTTGCGTGGCATGTATGTCTGTGTACCGCGTAATATGGTTCAGGCTGCAGGCATGTACAATACCCTTTTACAAAGTAACGACCCAGCGTTGGTGATTGAATGTTTAAACGGTTATCGGTTAAAAGAAAAATTACCTGATAATTTAATGGCTTTTACCGTTCCGCTGGGTATTCCTGAAACTATAAAAACCGGGACAGATATTACAATTGTTACGTACGGTTCAACCTTACGTATTGTGTTAGACGCTACGATATTATTAGATAAATCGGGTATCAGTTGCGAAGTAATAGATGTACAAACATTGTTGCCTTTTGATATCAATCACCATATTGTGGAGTCATTAAAAAAGACAAGCCGTATTGTTTTTGTAGATGAAGATGTACCTGGTGGCGCAGCTGCTTATATGTTTAATAAGGTAATGGAGGAACAGAAGGGCTATAAACACCTGGATGTTGCCCCACGCACAATTACAGCAAAGGCCCATCGGCCTTCTTATGCAAGTGATGGAGACTATTTCAGTAAGCCAAATGTAGAAGATATTTTAAGAGTGATTAAAGAAATGATGGCTGAATAATTAATTCCTTTTTCTATTTATAACCATGAAGTTAACCTTATACCAGATAGACGCTTTTGCCAATAAACTTTTTAGTGGTAACCCGGCAGCAGTAATTCCTTTACAGCAATGGCTTAATGATAGTTTGATGCAAACAATTGCCTTGGAAAATAATTTATCTGAAACCGTATTTTTTATTCCTTCCACCAATGCAAATGCAGATTTTGATATCCGCTGGTTTACACCGGCAGTAGAGGTAAATCTGTGTGGCCATGCTACACTGGCAAGCGCTTATGTATTATTTTCTATCCTCGGTTTTACTAAAAAAGAATTGAAGTTTAATTCAAAAAGCGGCATTCTTTCTGTAACAAAAAAAGATGAACTGATTACCTTAGATTTCCCCAGCTGGAAACCCGAAAGGTTAGATGTTTATCATGATTCATTAAAAGAAATACTGGGCAGTACAGAAATAGTGGGCATTTATAAATACCGGGATATTTTAGTAGAATTATCAACAGAAGATGAAGTAAAAAAATGTGTACCTGATTTTACTTTAATGAAAAAGCATTTTGATAAAATGATTATAACAGCTCCCGGTAAAAAGGTAGATTTTGTATCAAGATTTTTTGCACCTGCTTCGGGTATTGATGAAGACCCGGTTACCGGTTCGGCGCATTCACAATTAATCCCGTTCTGGAGTGAGAAACTGGGCAAAAATAAATTACACGCATTACAATTATCTCAGCGTGGCGGCGAAATATGGTGCGAGCAAATTAACCAGCACCGCGTTACCATGAGCGGCAATTGTGTATTTTATATGAAGGGAGAAATTAATGTGTAGTCATGTCTTATCCTGTAGCTGTCAAATTTTTGATGTCTGATTTTGTCAACCCGAATTTTTTCTACAATAAATGAGGCTACCAACAAAAAGAAAGTGGTTGTTTTATTTTAAATTATGGTAAACTTTCTGCACATCTTCATCCTGCTCTAATTTATCTACCAACTTAAATACATCCTGGGCTGCTTCTTCGCTTAGTTCAGTTGCATTCATTGGTATCCTTGTCAGTTCAGCCGTAAGTACTTCTATTTTTTTTTCTTCCAAAGCTTTGGCCATATGGCCAAACTCTGTAAAAGTTGTCCGGATAATAATATTGCCTTCACTATCTTCCCCAATTTCTTCAAGGCCATAATCAATCAATTCCAGCTCCAGGTCATCAATATTTAAACCGGTATTTTTTATTTTAAACTCACCTAAACGGTTAAATGTAAAAACTACACTGCCGCTTGTTCCTAAACTTCCGCCGCTTTTTGTAAAGTGCATTCTTACATTTGCCACAGTCCTTGTGGGGTTATCTGTTGCAGTTTCTACCAATATGGCTATACCGTGAGGCGCATACCCTTCATATAAAATTTCTTCGTAGTGCACCATCTCTTTGCCCATTGCCCTTTTAATAGCCGCTTCCACCCTGTCTTTTGGCATCCCTACACTACGGGCATTCTGGTAGCATCTCCTCAAAGCTGCATTGCCATTTGGATCAGGGCCGCCAGCTTTTACAGCAATTACTATTTCCTTTCCAATACGGGTAAAGTTCTTTGCCATTTTATCCCAACGGGCAAACATGGAACTTTTTCTTACTTCAAATATTCTTCCCATGGATTTAAATTTAAGGCTAACCTGTATTTAATTTACAACTGTTCGTTATAGTTATTTATTAACCGGATTGCAAATTTAGGGAAAATCATTTTTTCTGTATAATTATTATGCAAGTTAAGATGCCGTATCTGGAAGATTGTTGTGTCCCCCGGGCTTAGCCCTTTTAACCTTTTTAAACCTTCTTAAAATATCAGGCATTTACAATCTGTCATCTTTAATTGCTTAATTTTAACCTGTATGATTCAGTCACTTTTACAGGTACAAAATTTATCTATTGATTTTATTGAAGAAGGTAAATCAACTACTGCGGTAAAAAATATTTCCTTCAGTATTGCGGCAGGGGAAATATTAGCAATTGTTGGCGAATCTGGCTCTGGCAAATCTGTTACTGCATTATCCTTAATGCAATTACTAACTCCCCAGGCAAAAATTAAAGGGCAGATATTTTTTGCAAATAAAGAAAATGCCCCAATTGATTTGCTTAATATTTCTGCTAAAGAAATAAATGCTATTCGGGGAAAAGATATGGCCATGATATTTCAGGAACCAATGACATCCTTAAACCCTGTATTTACCTGCGGCTACCAGGTAATAGAAGCCA
>JAYVZR010000044.1:0-6838 GCA_043783135.1 Ferruginibacter sp.
CAAGTAATTCCTCAAAGCGTTTATGATACAAACGGAAAATATAGTCCAGCCATTCAGGGTATTCTTTTATAAACAGCGATACTTTTTCTACAGGCAGAAACAATATTTCGGCATCCTCCTCTACTTCCGCTCTTACTTTGCTTGTTTCATGGTGCAGCCCTCCCAGGAAAGACATTATACAACTTTCGCCTGCCTTGATGTAATACAACAAAATTTCCCGCCCGTCTTCATCTGTTCTTATTACCCTGACACTTCCTTTTGTAACAATTGGAATAGCCTGGATATTGGCATTTTCATTTAGTATCACATCGCCTTCATAATAATTTTTTATAATACTGTTTTCATATAATTTTTCCCTTAGTTCGGGAGATGATTGAAATTCGGCAATACTGTCTATAGAATCCATATTGTAAATGTAGGGGATTTGTTTACCAATGGTGGCTCCTTATATATAGGTTGATTACTAAAATGCCCAGGCATATTTTCCCGATTTCAAAAAAAGCGGCTCCCTTATCTTCCTGAACCTTGCCGTATCTTTGCAGTATGAAAGGGAAAGGAAAGGTTTTGATGGCAATGAGCGGTGGTATTGACAGTACCGTAGCGGCTCTTATGCTGCATAAAGAAGGTTATGACGTAGTGGGTATTACAATGAAAACATGGGATTACGCAACCAGCGTTGGAACTACGGGCAAAAAAGAAACCGGTTGCTGTAACCTAGATAGCTTTAACGATGCAAGACAAGCGGCAGTACAGCATGGATTTCCACATTTTATTTTAGATATAAGGGAAGAGTTTGGCGATTTTGTAATTGACAATTTTGTGGAAGAATACATGGCAGGCCGTACACCAAACCCCTGTGTAATGTGTAATACGCATATTAAGTGGAGGGCATTGCTAAAAAGAGCCGATGCCTTAGGCTGCGATTTTATTGCTACCGGCCATTACGCACAAATTCATCAGCATACAAACGGAAGATATTTTATACGTAAAGGTATTGACGATACTAAAGATCAGAGTTATGTATTGTGGGGCCTTCAACAGGATTTGCTTAGGCGAACCATTTTACCCTTGGGCACTTATCACAAAACAGCTATCCGCCAGATGGCACATGATTTTGGGTATCCTGAACTGGCAAAAAAAGCAGAGAGCTACGAAATTTGTTTTGTGCCTGATAATGATTACCGTGGCTTTTTAAAACGCAATGTGGCCGGGCTGGAAGAAAAAGTAAACGGAGGAAATTTTGTAGATAAATCCGGTAAAATTCTAGGGCAGCATAAAGGTTATCCATTTTATACAATCGGGCAACGAAAGGGATTGGATATAGCTTTGGGAAAACCTGCTTTTGTAACGGCAATAAATCCAGACACCAATACAATTGTTTTGGGTGAAGAAGAAGATTTAAAGGGCAGCGAAATGAATGTTGCTAAAATAAACTGGATTAAATACGATGGCCTTACAGAAGGAATGGAAACCATTACTAAAATACGTTATAAAGATAAAGGCGCAATTAGCAACCTGTACGCATACCAAAATGGAGTAAAAATTCGTTTCTACGAAAACGTTAAGGGTATTACCCCAGGGCAAAGTGCTGTTTTTTATGAGGGTGATGATGTAATTGGAGGTGGCATCATTCAGCGTATTGAGCAGCCTTTCATATAAAAACAGTGTCTGATTCAATAGCTTTGTTTTATGAAAAAAAATATTTTATTAGCAGTTATAATTATAGCACTTATTTTTAGTGCGTGCAGTAAAACTGAAGAATTTAAAACAGATTCCATTAGTGACTACGCACCTTTGATAGTGGGGAAATACATTACTTACCAATTAGACTCCCTGCTTTATGCCGATAATATTATCCCAGAAGATAGGGTTATAACTTACCAGGTAAAACATGTGGTTGAAGATACTATTATAGATAATCTTGGCAGAAAAGGATTTATAATCAGAAGATATATACGTAAAAATACTACTGATAGCTGGATGCCCGACAATGCATTTATGGCAATCAATACAGGAAGTTCCTATGAATATGTTGAAAATAATTTACGCTTCATAAAATTAAAAGAGCCCATTAGAAACGAATATTCCTGGAAAGGGAATTCATATATAGATACTCATTCTGACAATCCAGATTTAAAATATTTTGATGACTGGAACTATGTTTATGATAGTATAAATACCCCGTTAACCTTAGGTGCTATAACTATTGATAGTACATTAAAAGTTGCTGAAAGAGATGAAGTAATAGGTATTGTAGATCCTTCAGAACCTATTTACGAAATCAATTTCAGTGCATCTAATTATGCTAAAGGCATTGGTTTGGTTTACCATAGGTTTGTTCACCTTAATTATCAAAATATTCCAGGAGAAAAGCCATACAAGGTCGGTTATGGTATAACACTTACCATGATTGACCATAATTAATTTAGCTTTTCTTTTAAAGGTTTCTTTTTAATTTTGGTACTTTATCGAAAGATATAATTATTGTATGCTATGAAGAAACCGGCAGTTATTTTTTTTATATTTTGTCTGATAGGTTTTACTGGCTACGCTCAGTTTTCCCGGTATATTATACAATTAAAAGATAAGACAGGTACTCCTTTTTCTACCGGCAATCCTCAGCAATTTCTTTCCCAACGTTCTATTGACAGAAGAATAAAATACAATATCATTATTGAAGAATCTGATTTGCCAATAACACCAGCCTACATTGATAGTATTCGTTTATCGGGCAACGTAATTATCCTCAATGTAAGTAAATGGCTTAACCAGGTTTGTATTAAAACAACAGATGCTGCTGCTTTAGCCAAGATCAATTTGTTATCGTTTGTTAAAGTCACATCGCCAATTGCTGCAAGAACAATTAATGAAGTAGAGCCCAAAAATAAGGTACTTGACTCAACTTATTCTTCGATACCTTTTACTGCTGCAGAAAGGCCACAAAGCCCAACAGATTATTATAACTACGGCCAATCGTATACACAAGTGCATTTGCAGAATACCGATTTTTTGCACAATCATGGGTTTAGAGGAGAAGGTATGGAGCTTGCGATAGCCGATGCAGGATTTTATCATTATCAATCTTTACCAACATTTGACAGTGTAAGAAATAATAACCAAATTTTAGGTACCTGGGATTTTGTAGCTAATGAGGCAAGTGTTAACGAAGATAATGCCCACGGAATGAATTGCTTTAGTACCATTGCGGCAAATATGCCCGGCGCATTTGTAGGCACCGCCCCAAAAACTTCTTTTTATTTATTTCGCAGCGAAGATACCAACAGCGAATACCCGGTAGAAGAACAAAATTTTGCAGCCGCAGCGGAACGTGCAGATAGTTTAGGTGTGGATGTATTGTCTGTTTCATTAGGGTATACAACTTTTGACAACAGCAGTTTTAATTATACCTATGCCAATATGGATGGCAACACCACCATTGCAGCAAGAGCTGCTGATTTTGCAGCAAAAAAAGGTATGATGGTTGTAGTGGCGGCGGGTAATGATGGCAACAGCACCTGGCATTATATTGCAACACCAGCTGATGCCGACAGTGTAATAACTATTGGCGCTGTTGATGCAAACAGGCAACCAGCAGGTTTTAGCAGTTATGGCCCTACAAGTGATGGACGAATAAAACCAGATGTTGCAGCTATTGGAGTGAACGCAGTAGTGGCAAACCCAAATACCGGCAACCCGGCTTTTGGAAACGGTACGTCCTTTGCCTGCCCTATAATGGCTGGTACTGCTACCTGTTTATGGCAGGCTTTTCCGGAAGTAAATAATATGCAGGTTATTGATGCATTGCGGCAATCTGCTGACAGGTTTACAATACCCGATAACAGAACGGGCTATGGCATTCCCGATGTAAAAAAGGCATTTGTCTTATTAATAAAAAAATTATACACCCAGCAAATTTCTATCAATAACAATTGTAAAACTTATATTAACTGTACTATAAAAGCAGCAGCTGATATGAACATTATGATAGAAAGAAAATTGCCAACGGAGACAGATTATAAAACAATCGCTACACAAAATCACAATGGCCCATTCCAATCTTTCAACTTCGCTTATACCGATGATTTGAACAGTTTCAATACCGGTATTGCAATAAGATACAGGGTAAAAATGTCAATTGCCCCAGATACAAGTTTTTATGTAGATTCTGCAATAGTAAATTATACGCAGTCTTGTGGCACACCGGCAAGTGAAACAATTATCATTAGCCCAAACCCCGTTTCAGATAATCTTTCAGTATCAATAACAAGAAATAATACAGTAAATGCAGCAATAGAAATATATTATGTAAACGGACAAAAAGTGTATAGCCTGCAGAACCAAACAGTAAATGGCACGCAAACTTTTGTTATTCCTCTAAAACAATTCAGTTCCGGAATATACTTTGTAACGGTATTTATTGATAATAAAAAAGCAATTACAAAAAAGATCTTATTAAACTGATTACTTTTTAAATACTGCTACAAACATAGTGTCAGCTTTTTTATCTGTACCCATTAATATTTCCTGGTGCATTAATTTTAAATTAAACTCATCTGCAACAAAATCTGCTATCGCCTCATTTTCTTGTTTGAAAACAGAACAGGTAATATAAACAAATATGCCGCCTTCTTTAAGATGCGGCACTGTATTGCTCACAATTCTTTTTTGCTTCCCGTTAAACTCTTTAACAGTTGATTCATCAAAAAAACATAACTGCTCGGGGGTTCTGCCCCATGTGCCGCTGCCTGTGCAGGGCGCATCACAAATAATAAGTTGATAATTTGTAGCGGGTGGCGTAAACTGGATATTACCAATATCAGCAATAAAGTATTTGTATTGTTTTATATTGGCTCTTTTAAATCGTTGGTGAAGGTTCAATACAATACTTATACGGATATCGGAAACAGTAAGATCAATTTTTTGCTTTAAAATATCTACCAGTAAAATTGATTTACCGCCGCTGGCTGCACAACAATCCCATACTGATAACCCTTGCGCCAATATCTCTTTATCAAAAAGAGTTGTTTCATTTAACTGCAGGTAATTTAATACCTGCTGCGAATTATGATCCTGTACAACAACTTCCTTATCAATACTAAAAAAATCTTCGGCATTAGTGCCTGGCGATAATTGGATACAAGCTTCACTTATTAATTGATAATCTAATTTTGATTTTTCTAATTTCTTCAAAGTGGTTACCCTGCATTGCGGACGAATACGTAAAAAAGGAAAGGGCTGTTCAAGTATAGAAAGGCAATAGGTTTCAATATTTACTCTTTGACTTAATAAATTTTTAAAAGGAAAAATATCGGTAATTAAAAACTGGTCTTTTAACAAAAGGAATTTTTTATATAAGGGCCAATTTATTTTTTCATTCAATTCGGGGCTTATCTTTTGCAAAAATTCGCTTGGGGCATGTTCGCACAAAAAAGTTGCAACAATTATTTTTTGCTCTACAGAACTATCTTTCATTGCAAAACCAAGGCGAAAATAATTGTAACAAAGTGAAGAGATTTGTTTCCTGTCTTTTGACCCATACTTTTTTTCCTTTGCAAAAAAACCCTTGATAAAAACAGCAAAAGGTTTTTCTCCTTTATACTTTGCTATCAGTTTTGCAGATGTGTTTATATAGGAATGAAAACGGCTCATAGAGTACAAATATAAACGGCTGGAATAAAATCCAGCCGTAAAAATAAATTTAAAAATTCCTTAGAAGCTGTCTAAAAATAGAATTTTCATTGGTCATCTCGAGGTTGGTGGACACCAACCTCGGCTAACCCGCCGTAGCCGGTGTTCCCACCGGCCACTTCTTAAGTTATAAGGTATCCCTAAAATCGTTTTAGACAGCTTCTTATAATTCCAATAAACTTTTTACCGGGTCTTTACCAAATAAAAGTAATGATGGATTTTCTAATAAATCTTTTACCCTTACTAAAAAACTTACAGATTCCCTGCCGTCAATAATACGGTGATCGTAACTTAATGCCAGGTACATCATCGGCTTTATTATTACCTGTCCATTAATAGCCATTGGCCTGTCTTGAATTTTATGCATGCCTAAAATAGCACTCTGTGGAATATTAATAATAGGAGTGCTCATTAAAGAACCAAAAACACCTCCATTAGTGATAGTAAAAGTACCGCCACTCATTTCTTCAATCGTTAATTTATTTTCCTTTGCTTTTGTGGCTAACTCTACTACTTTCTTTTCAATTTCCGCCATGCTTAAACTTTCAGCATTTCTAATAACCGGCACTACCAGTCCTTTGGGAGCAGACACTGCTATAGATACATCACAATAATCGTGGTATTGTATATTTTCCCCGTCTAACATTGCATTAACCGCCGGCCACTCCTGCAAGGCAAAACAGCAGGCCTTGGTAAAAAAACTCATAAAGCCAAGGTTAACCCCGTGAATTTCTTTAAACTTATCTTTATTTTTTGTCCTTATATCCATTATGGCACTCATATCCACTTCATTAAATGTAGTAAGCATTGCCGTTGTATTTTTTGCTTCTACTAACCTGCGGCTGATTGTTTTGCGCAGATTGCTCATTTTTTCTTTTCGGTTGTTTCTTCCAAATAGTTCCACGCCTGGCTTTCTTCCGGGATTATTAATAGCTTCCAATACATCCTGCTTGATTATTTTACCATTGCTGCCACTGGCAACAACAGTTTTAATATCTACCTTTTTATCAGCGATAATGGCCGCGGCAACAGGTGTTGCTTTTATATCTGTTTCGGCAGCAGCTATTTTAACAGCAGTCTGTGGAGCTTCCTTTTTTGTTTCGTTAATCGTAGAAGCTTGTGGAGTTTTTCCTTCTGGTTTGACAGCACT